>NC_013171.1:600000-797500 GCF_000024105.1 Anaerococcus prevotii DSM 20548
TAGAAGCCTTGAGAGAAAATTACAAGAAAAAAAGCCAAGATAAGATAGATTTTAAGAAAAAACTCGATAAAATCTACCACGACCTAGAAGTAAAAAAGAAAAAAGAAGATGGGCTAAAAAGGGATGCTCAAGATAATAAAGAAATTGAGATAGCTTACCTAAGCCAAAAGGATAAGATGAAAGACTTATCCAAAGAAAGTCTAGTAGATGAGAAAAAAATCCTAGAGAAAGAAATATTAGACTTGGATAAGGATATTACTGAAGTTAACAGGAAGTATCAAAATGCAGAGCTTAAGATCAAGGAAATTCAAACAAAGATAGAAAATATCAAGGAAAATATAAAAGACCTTGACCTAAGAAGAGACAAGTACAAGGAAGAATTTGATAAAAAGCTAGAAGAAAACTTTGATAATATCGCTTCTTACAAGGAAGCTCTAGAAAATTATTCTGGATTAGCTGGTAAAAAAGAAGGAATGGAAGAATTTTTCAATAATTTGGAAAAACTTATGATAAGCGAGGAGAACTTTGCTTCATACAAGGATATGGAAGTAAGGGACCTCGATAAATTAAGAGGGAAAATTAAGTCAAAGGAAGATGAGAGAGACATAATAAGGAATCAAAAATCAGAGATCCACACTAGACTTGATAATTTCTCTAAAGTAATAGCTAGGCTTAAGCTTTTGAGGAAAGATTATGAGATGAATATGAAAGAAAATGAATCTCTTGCGAGACTTTCCAAGGTGGCGGATGGGTCTTTTGGCAAGGTAAAGGGCAGGGAGAAAATCGACTTTGAGACCTTCGTCCTAACCTATTATTTCGATAAGGTCTTAAAGCTTGCGAATATGAGGCTTCTCGCTATGACAGACAATCAATTCTCCATGGTAAGAAAGTCCGATACGACAGATCAAAGATCAAAGACGGGTCTTGATATAGAAATCCTCGATGCCAATACTGGAAAGATGCGTCCGGTATCTACTCTTTCTGGGGGTGAGAGCTTCCTAGCAAGTCTTTCCCTAGCCCTCGGCTTATCTGACGAGATTAGTATGGAAAATGGGGGAGTAAGGATCGATACCCTCTTTATAGATGAAGGCTTTGGAAGCCTGTCCAAGGATTATCTGGAAAATGCAGTTTCAGCTATAGAAAAACTCGCATATGAGGATAAATTTATAGGCCTTATTTCTCATGTGGACGAATTAAAAGAAGCAATCGATGCGAAGATTTTGGTTTTCTATGAGCCAAGCGAGGGATCAAAAGTGGAGGTGGAAGCATGATAGAGACAATTATTTCAAGATATCCTAAGGAGATGTCTACTTATATTTACAAGAAAATCGAAGAAGATTTAAAAAATGGCAAGAAGGCGCTTTTGATAGTGCCAGAGCAATATACCCTCCAAACCGATATTAATTTTCTTAAAAATATTTCCTTTGAGGCGGTAATGGATGCCAAGGTATTGAGTTTCTCCTCTCTTAAAAGCTATATCGGGGAAAAAATCGGTCAGGCAAATGAGAAATTTCTTACAAAAAATGGGAAAATCATCCTAATTTCCAATATCCTCCAAGATATGAATGATAAGCTTAGTTTATTTCAAAACAAATATTTCAATATAGAGTTTGTGAACAATATTTCTTCTTTAATCTCATCTATCAAGGACAATAACTTTGATGAAGATTTCTTTAAGAAAATCGAAGAGAGTGATGATCCTATTACGAGGATTAAATTTAAAGAAGTGAAGATGATCTACGATGCCTACGAGAAGGAAATTTCAGGAAAATTCATAGACTCTGAGGATAGCCTATCTTATATTATAGAAAGACTTCCTCACTGTGACTTTCTAGCTGATACAGTATTTTACTTTGATAAGTTCGATAGCCTATCAGAACTTAAGCTTTCCTTTGTAGAAGGGCTTATAAATAGGGGAAATGAAGTTTTCTTTAGCCTAAATCTCGATACAGAATATATTAATAGTAATATTTTTTCAGACTTGGAGTTTTTCGACTCTACTGATAAGCTCTATAGAAAGTTGAATGAAATAACTAGGACTCACGATACAGTCCTTGATAATACGAGCCTTGCGAAAGAAGATATAGGCCATCTTGCTAGAAACTTCGAGAGATTTAATCCTTTGAAATTTGGAGGAAGTCCTAATAATATACGTTTCCTTGAAAATCCATCTACTAAGACAGAGGTTGAAAATACTGCAAGAATTATAAATTATCTAGTAAAAGAAAAGGGCTACCGATACAAGGACCTTGCTATTTATATTTCTAGTGAAGACGAATATAAAAATGAAATAATAAAAGTCTTCAATAGATATGACTTGCCGATTTTTATGGATTCTGATAGGAAGCTTATAGACAATCACATAGTAAAGACGTTTTTGGCTATTTTAAGACTTGTGATTTATAATTTTAACAGTCAAGACTTAAGCTATTTTCTAAGGTCTGGTCTTTTTAGTTTCTCAGTAAACTTTGAGGAAAAGACCATAATTCTTGAAAATTATATCAAAAACAGGAAGATTAAGGGCAAGATGTTTCTTGAGGACAAATATTTTGTCTATGATGAAGACTTCTACAAAAATCTGTGCGAGAATGATCCCAAAAGAGAAGAGAAACTAGGGGCAAAGACTTACGAATACCAAGTTATAAATGAGCTAAGAGATAGGATTTTGGATCTTCTTAATCCTCTTTTAGAGCTAAAAGAAGAAAAGACCAGGGATCTTTGTATAGGAATCTTTAATATTATAGATGATAAAGACATAAGAAGGGGAATCGCTAGCTTCCAGAAAATCTTAAAGGAAAGTGGAAGGCTTGATGAATACAAGGAAAACGACCAGGTCTGGGATAAGTTTGTAGAAATACTTGAAGAGATCGTTGATCTTATGGGAGAAAGGAGTTCGAGCCTTAGGAAGGTTTATTCCTTGATTGAAGCTACATGTAAGGACATCAATGTAGGAATTATCCCACCTAGTAAGGACCATATAGAGATAACAAGTTTTGCCAGAGCGAGGATTGCCGATAGGGGAGTAAACTTTATCCTAGGACTCAATGATGTTTTCTTTCCTTCAACTAATAGGGAAGACCTCATTGTAGGCAAGGGAGAAAAGGATAAGCTAAGGGCCCTTGACCTTGACCTAAAGGTTTTCGACGAGGACTTCGAAGAGCGTGAGAAGCTTGTCTTCTATAAGCTAATTACCATATCAGATAAGCTCTTCTTATCGTATTCCCTTGCCAATAGGAAAAGTGAAGCGATCAATAAATCAATCATCCTAAATTCTATTATGAATATCTTCTCTGATAGGGAAGGGAAGACTTACGGGATGGTTTATGGCAATGACTTGGGTCTTTCCATAGAGAAATTTTCCTACAAGACTATGGAAGTAAGAGCTCTAAGAAGTATCAGACAGATGATGAGAAATGAGAATGTAGATGAAAATGATAGGGAAATTGCTAGGGCCTTTATCAAATATCTTAAGGAAAATGACTCATATGAGTTAATAGAAAAGGGCCTAAACTTTACTAATGATAAGAAAAATCTTAGAGAAGACTTGGCAGGTTCTTTATATAAGAAAAACCACTTTAATGTAAGCGAGATCGAAAGCTATTCTAGGTGCCCTTACAAGTATTTCGTAAACTACGGCCTAAGGCCAAATATCGACGAAAGCTATGAAGTAGACCATATGGAAGTGGGAAATATTGTCCACAAGCTCTTTGAGGATATTTCAAGAAACTTATCAGAAAAAAACATAGAAGAGCTTAAGGCAAGTGATCTAGAGGATATACTGATAGAAAACTTCAAGGAAGCGACCCTTAGAAATCTCGACAAGACCAGAAGAGAAAATCCTAGGAATAAATTTATCCTAAACAATGTCCTAAATTCTGCCAAGAGAAATTCAGAAAAGTTAATCGACCAGGTAAAAAGTGGGGATTTCAAAATCTATGCTGTAGAAAAAGATTTTGGCTACGAAAATGAAGACAATCTGCCAAAAGTTTATGTTGACGATAAAAATTATCTGAGGGGAAGGATCGATAGGATTGATAAGGCTGGCAATTTCGTAAGAATTATCGACTACAAGACAGGAAATAAGACCTTCAAGATTATAAATCTCCTAAACGGCCTAGACCTCCAGCTCTTAGTTTATATGATGTCGGCTACAGAAAACGAGAAGGACCTTATGATCCCTGTAGGATCCTTCTACATGCCCCTATACGATGAGATGGAGTCAGTAAATAGCGAGGGATATTCTCCCGAGACCGTAGAAAATGCAATGAATGATAAGTTTAGGATAAATGGCCTTATAGTTAAGATTAACGAAGAAATCTTTAAGATAATAGATAAAAATGCTGAAAGTCCGAAGGAATCTACCATCCTTGATTATAAGAATTCGGACGTGCTTAGCCCTGAGGAAGTGGTTAAGCTTGAGCAATTTGCCAAAAGTTTAGTGGGAGAATTTATCAAAAATATCAAAGAAGGAGATATCAGCCTTAAGCCCTTGGCCTACGATTCAAATAGGAATGAGTGCCAGTATTGCGACTTTAAGGGAATATGTAAGTTCGATGAAACTATCGACCAGCTTCGTTACAGGAATTTTGATAAGGATAAGACAATAGAGGATTTGGGAGGTGAAGATGACTAAGATGGAATTTAGTAAAGACCAAAAGGCTGCTATAGAAACTAGAGGAAAAAATATAATAGTTTCAGCTGCGGCAGGATCTGGTAAGACCAGCGTTCTCGTAACGAGGATTATCCGCCTTCTTATAGAAGATAGGAAGGATATAGGAAGTTTTATTATAGTTACCTTTACCAACAAGGCCTCTGTCGAGATGAAAGATAGGATAAGGACTGCCCTTGAAGAAGAGTTAAAGAAAAAGGGAAGTGATCTTAAGTTTATCAAAGACCAACTCAAAAACCTAAAGCATGCCCAAATCAAAACCCTCCACTCCTTCTGTGCGGATATGCTAAGAGAAAACTTCTATTACTTCGATGACTTATCTCCAAACTTTAAGGTAATAAGTGAAAATACGGCGACAATCCTAAAGTCAAATGCCATTGATGAGGTCTTTGACAAAAGATATGAGCAGATGGACCCTGCCTTTGAAAACTTCCTCCACAACTTTGCTACTAATAAGTCAGATAGTGGGGCAAAAGATATTATCCTAAAGACTTACGAGAAAATTATGGCTGAAGTAAGGCCAATTGCTTGGCTAGATCAGGCGACTTCGGAAGGCTTTAAGCTTGATAAGTTTAAGGAAACTGTAAGAAGCGAAATGGATCAAATCCTAGACTTAGCTAGGACCAACTACGACTTTACCATGGGCCAAGGCATGCGTGATAAGCACCAAGAGCTAATCTTCGATGACTTCTCTCAAATTAATGATCTTACTATCTTACTTGATAAGGATTGGGATAAGTTTATAAGAAAGATTGGTAAAATTAAATTTGGAAGGATATCTAAATCCAAGAAGGATGTTGAGGAAGATTATAGCTTTATTAAGGATACGAGAGATCTCTACAAGGAAGATATCAAAAATGTGGCCAAGTTTGTAACCAATACAGATAGCCTAACCATGGAGCTTTTTGCCAAGAAGGAAGAGGACCTTCTTTCTGAAATTAATGTCTTGGTCAAGGACTTCATGAAAGTCTATCGAAGGCTTAAAGAAGAGAAGGCCTATCTCGACTTTTCTGATATGGAGCATAAGTTTATCGACCTGATCGACATAGAAGAAGCTAGAAATAAGCTTAGGGAGACTTACAAATATATATTCTTTGACGAATATCAAGACTCAAACGAAATCCAAAACTACATTATAGAAAAGCTTAAGGGAGAAGATAATCTGTTTTTTGTAGGAGATGTCAAGCAGTCCATCTATGGCTTTAGGAGGGCTGAGCCAAAACTTTTCCTAGAAAAATTAGAAGCTTACGACAAAGATGATAAGTCAGTTAGGATTGACCTTAACAAGAACTTTAGATCTCAAAAGGACGTCCTAGACTTCGATAACTTTATCTTCGATAGGCTAATGACCAAGGAAGAAAGCGACATCGACTATAGGGATGGAGGCCACAGACTTAACTTTAATAAGAATGAACAAAGTGCCTACGAAAGGGCCAATATAAAGGTCATAGATAGTAAAATCCGTGAGGAAGATTATCTGGCAAAACTTATTGAAGAGATAAGGGCTATGGGCTACGATTATCGTGACATAGCAATTCTCTTAAGAAGTGGAGGAAAGTCCTATGTCTACGAAGAAGCCTTCAAGAAGGCGGAGATTCCATTCTTTAACGATATAAGCAAGGTATCCTTTAGGGCTGTTGAGGTTACATTTTTCATCAATCTCTTAAAATATCTTGCCAATCCAAAAGATGACCTAACTCTTTTATCTCTTTTAAGATCTGAAATTTTTGATTTTGATGAAGATGATTTGGTTGAAATTAGATTAAGCTCTGATTCTTATTCCTTTACTAAGGCCTTTGATGAATATGACAAGGATGAAGAAATAGTTGAGAAAATCAATGACTTTAAGACGATCTTTGCTGACTTAACTTATGTCAAAAACCTCCTTTCACTTTACGAATTTGCCAACTATGTCTTTGAGAAGACAGGATTTTATGAATACTTGCTAGCGAGAGATAGGGCAAGTGATAGGATAAACAATGTCGAAAGCTTTATAGATATCATGGATGAGTATGATAGGACCAATGACAATGGGCTATTTGGCTTCTTGGAATTTGTAGATTCACTTTCTATAAATCAATCGGACAATATCCAAACAACAAGAGAGCTTTCTGAGGCGGAAGATTTAGTTAGGATAATGACTATCCACAAGTCCAAAGGTTTGGAATTTCCAGTAGTAATCCTTGCAGACTGTGGCAAGAGATTTAACAACAAGCACTTGCGTGAGCCGATTGTATTTGATGATGATTTGGGAATTGGGATCAATCTTTCTGATTATGAAAACAAGTTGAGATTCTCATCCCTTAGGAAAAATCTTATCAATGATAAAATAACTAAGGAAAATAAGAAAGAGGAGATGCGAATCCTTTATGTAGCCATGACTAGGGCAGAAGAGATGCTTTTTATCACTGGCGAGAGAAATCTTAAGACAGTAGGAAGATTAAAGGGACGAATTGACTTTCTCAATATGTCTACCTATATGGATTGGATTCTTTCAATTCTGTCAAGAGATAAGGTCTCAGAAGAATTATTTGAAGAATATGAGACCAATGCCCTAGATGGTCTAGCTTCCCTTGAAGTAATAGAAGAAAGTGACCCTATTGATAAGTTTGAGTCTAAGGATATTACAGACTTTCTTAAAAGTGAAGATGTAAATCAAGAAATTTATAATAAACTCAAGCAAATTTTCGATAGTCCATATCCTTATGAGGACCAAACTAGGGAATCTATCAAAAGATCTGTTACAGAAATAAGTAAGGACTTTGATCCTTCCCTTGACGGCTATAGGCTTCCTAACTATGAGGAAAACGAGCTAGCAGGAGATTTTAGGAAGGCAAATTTCATAAGAGAAGAAAAATCCTACAAGGCTACCGATAAGGGAACTATGATCCATAGAATCTTCCAAGCCCTAGACTTCAAGGACTATGATAAAGTAAGCCTTAAGGAAGAAATCGATAGACTTATTAGGGAAAAAAGGATTGAGGAAGATAGCTTGGACCTAGTAGACTTAGATAAAATCCTAGGCTTTTTCGAAGATCCTTTTATCAAAGATATATCCCAAAAGGCGACAAATATCAGAAAAGAGGAGTCCTTCCTTATGACCTACGAGGACTATTATGTCAATGGGCAGATAGATTTGATATTTGAGATAGATGACAAGGTAATCTTAATCGATTTTAAGACGGATAGAACTAAGCGAGAAAACTTATATAAGAAACAAATCCAAATTTATAGACAGGCTATAGAAAAATCTCTAGGAAAAAAGGTTGAGACGTCTCTAATCTACTGGTATAACTTTAAGGAATTTACAAAAATCGAATAAGAACAAAGTAAAAAACGACGAGAATAAAGCTTATCTAATTCCTTCTTCGTCGTTTTCATTTATTTATTCTTCTGTGATTATTTTTGTATCGTCGTATTCGATATAGTTAAAGTAGTGGTCGATTTCGTTTAGGTCAGCGTTTTGATAGATTGTAGTCATCTCCTCGTTCATTTCTCCTATGAGGGCTAGGATAAAGACACGGAGGGACTTTTGGCCGAAGAACTTATCCGATATATTCATCTTAGCTCTCCTTACAGCTCTAGAGTGGGCGATCGTCTTTGCAAGGTCTACCCCGGTAATGGAAGACTTTTTAGTGATAAATCTTGAAAAGAAATCTAAGAGATCTCTTAGGCTATCGACTCTTCTTATGAGATACTTGTAGGCGAAGTTTACAGGAAAACCCTTGGTTTGGATGAGTCTTTCGAAAAACTCCTTCTTAGATCCATTTCTTTTAAGGATTATGGCCCCAGTAACTGTATCAAAGACCTCATTTATCTCATCTGCCGCATAATCAAGCACTATATTTATAATATCGTAGTCAGGATCGTTTATATTATCAATCATTTTAGTCACATAGGAAGGACGGTCTTCATCGCTAGTTGACCTGTATTGGTAGATATAATTACAAAAGTCATAGAAAGTATGACCCTCATCATCGATTGGCATGGAAAAAATCTTAGATGAGACCTTATCCATGGCGGTTATCACAAAGTGAGGAGTTAGGATTTTTTCAGCCTGGCCTATGATTATATCGATTGCTTCTTCGATATTACTTGCTTTTATAAAAAGTGTATTCATCAAGGCCTTGATCCTAAACTCGTATTCGTAGTTTAAGTTACTTATAACAATTCTTCCTACATACTTGCTATAGATTGGAAAACGGTCAGCAATGTTTGGAAAAACTATCTTATTCATATAACCAGTATAGGGAATATCCAGGCCAGTTTTAGCCCTTAGATTATCTATAAGAACTTTTTTGAAATCTATCTTATCAAAAAGCGGATTGTTGGCTTGGATCCTAATATAGTTGTGGATTACCTCTTTAAGGCTAAGCTGGTTAGTCATGGTGTGAAGGATTGCATCTTTTACTATTTCTTCCTCGCCATTATAGTCAGTGAAGGAGAAATCATCTATAAGCTCTGTTGTAACAAAAACTTCAAAGCCGTGATCTGTCGAGGTCTTGTTATTTATTTTTATATGCCTACTAGGAAGGGGGTAGGTTATGGTCGATCCTGTTTGGATATCATAGATTGTATTACCTATCTCGCTTGTGTATTTGGCTGTTCCATTTTCGTGAAGGTGGCCTGTAAAGACAAACTTAACCCCGCTATCTGCAAGTATTTCTATTGGGGTCTTACAATCAATCCTAGGATCCTCGTCTTTAAACTTATCCCTCCATTCTTTTATGATAAAAGGAGAAAAGGCAAGTTCTTGATTTCTGAAGTTTGGAAGGAGGGCATGGTGGGCTACGACAATTACCATATCCTTTCTCTTCTTAGCTTCTTCAATTTTTTCTAGCATCCATTTAATCTCTTCTTTTGTAATAGATCCAGGAATATTCTCCCTTCCATCTCTATTTTTTTCTTCCCTATCAGCTGAGTAAATCGAAGTATCTAGCATGATTAAGCTTAAGCCATTATCGTCTATATAGTCTTTTTTAATCCTTGCCACATAGGAAAAATATCCATGGGCATAGTAGGAGTATTCTACATCTCTGTTATATTTTTTGTTGACAAAATCTAAATAATTCTTAAAAATTTGACTATCCCTATAAAATTCTAATATGGAATCATCCTCATAGATAAAATCGTATATTTCTTCAAATTCTCTCGGACTAACATTTTTAGTCTTCTGATCCTTAGAGAAGTCATAGGCTCTGTGGCAGTTGATGTCGTGGTTACCAGGTGTGAGGAAGATTTTCCTCCTAGGATCTTTATCCTTCCAATGTCTTAAATAACCTGCGACTAGTTTATGAGACTTATACTCTCCTTCTTTGACCAAGTCTCCTGGTAGGATTAGGTAGTTACTACCCGCCCTATCTACAATTTCTAGAGCACGCCTAAAAAGTCCCTCGCTTTCTACGACAAGCTTTCTTTCTACCTTAAGCTCCTTGATGAAACTTTCGCTAGGTCCCATTAGCTCACTCGCTAGGACATGGGGGTCGGATATAATAGATATATCAAAATTTTCTATAATGTTTTTTTCTCTGTCTTTATTAATCTCTTTCATACTTCTATTATACTTAGAATGGCTTAAATTACACTAATGAAAATCAAGTTTGAAAATTATAAAAATACAAAGTATACTAAAACAGTAGTATATATGACCTTGATAAGAAAAGTACATATAAGTAAATTTTTACAGAGAAAACCGTTAGCTGAGAAGGTTGAAAGTTACTATATGGAAGTGCATCTTTGAGTCTTATGGCTGAATTTTCAGGCCATAACAGTGCGAGTGTTATATCGCAAATGAGATTTCTATTTTTATAGAAATGAATTTAGGTGGAATCACGGCTAAGCTCGTCCTTTTTTAGGGACGGGCTTTTTATATGCTATAAATATAGAAAAGGAATATGGATAGAAGGAGAATATGAATTTATCTAAGAAAATAATCCTAGCTTCTTCACTATTTTTTCTTACTGCCTATTCTACTTCCAAGGGAGAAGTAGACAGAGAAACAAATTTAGTGAAAGAAGAAATCACAGATCAAAAGATAGAAGGAAATTTCCAAGAGGAAGAGATTATAGACTTTAATGATCCTGACTTTAATATAGAAAATGTAGATTATGATTCATGTTGTAAATAAGGAGATATTATGAAAAATAAGAAATTATTAGCTGCTTTACTAATAGCTTCAATGAGCTTAACAGCTTGTGTGAAAAATGGGGAAGACGAAAAAATAGATTCAAAGATAGAAACTAGCCAAGAAAACATGCAGGGAGAAAATCTTTTAGATAAAGAACACAGTATAAAAGATGAGCCAAGGTACGGAAGTAAAATTAGGATTGGTTTTGATGGAGATCTTTGTATAGCAGGCCAAAATATAGCAGAAATAGAAGGATACTACAAGGAAAAGGGTCTTGATGTAGAATTTGTAAATACAAAACAAGGTAAAGACGCTTTAGGAACTGGCCAAATTGATGCAATGACAGGAGAGTTTGGTGGACTATTAGTTCCAGCAACTAAGGGACTTAACTATGTCTTCTCAACATCCAACCACTCAGGTTGTAAGTCACTTTATGTTCTAGATGAAAGTTCATATAAAGAAACCAAAGACTTGGAAAATGAAGCTGTTGCTGTAACAAATGGTATAGGTAACAGTGGACATAACACTCTTTTAAGATTCCTATCTCACGATGGAATAGATTCAGACAAGATTAGCGTTAAACCTGTAGATCCTTCTGCAGTAATCCAAGCTTTGGAAAGTGGGGAGATAAAAGGAGCAGTACTTGATGACCAATTTGCCCAAGAATTCTTACAAGCAGGCAAAATTAGGCCTATAAGATCTCTTACAACAGATGAAGATTTCAAGGACGAAGTATGCTGTGTAACAGCATTTAACAGAGATTTCGTCGAGCAAAACCCAATGATTGCTGAACTTGTTGCAGAGCAAATCGCAAGGGGAAGTCACTACGTAGCTGATAATCCAGAGGATGCTTTAAAGAAACTTCAAGATAATAACCTAGCTGCTGGAGATTCTAAAGTTGCTACAGAACTACTTAAAACTTATGATTACAGCCTAGATAACGAAGATGGACTTGAAACAATCAGGGCTTACTTTGATGATTATAAGAAATTAGGTCTAATTGATGATAGCAAATCTACAGATGACTATATCAAAGAATACTGGATACCACTAGGAAATGGAGAAGTCGAAGTAGTTGAATAAGAAGGAGATTTCATGCAAGATAGCAAATTTCTTAATGAAAATTTAAAAGAAAAGCTAACTGCAAAAGACTTAGAAAAACTAGAAAGTGGTGATGAAAAGCCTTCTATTATTGGGCTTTTCATTCCTCTAGTCTTTGCAGTCTTAGCCATTCTAGAATTTATATATGTTAAAAATTATGATCCAAATATAGGAATTACAAGGTTATATCCAACTTTTCTAATGATTCTAGGAGGAATTTACCTACTTTCCCTTCTAATATCATTAAAGTTTGAAAAGATTAGAGATACCTTGAATAAATATTGGCCTTTATATACGGCGATTTTCCTTATATTTATTGTATTTGACCTATTGACATTGAAATTTAATATATTACAATTGCCATATTTCCCATGGTTAGATAAGGTATTTAATTCAATGGCAGCTGATAAGTCCTATCTCCTAGAATCAGTAATATCATCCCTTAAACTTCTCTTTACTGGTTATATTATAGGAGGACTCTTGGGAATAATTACAGGAATTCTTGCGGGTTACTTCGAGAAGGTTAACTACTGGATTGATCCAATTCTAAAACTTCTTGGACCAATTCCTACAACAACTTGGCTTCCACTAGTTATGGTTCTTGCTATTAATTTATTCCAAGGGGCTGTATTTATCATAGCCTTGGGAGTTTGGTTTCAAGTTACTCTTGCAACTATTACAGGAATTAGAAATGTTGACCCTGCCTTTTATGAGGCAGCAAGGACCTTAGGAGCGACTAACAAGGACATGGTAAGAAGAATAGCAATACCATCTGCGATGCCAAATATCTTCCAAGGTCTAGTATCTGCGATGAGTGCAGCTTGTAACGCCCTAATCGTTGCGGAGATGATGGGAGTTGAGTCAGGTCTTGGTTGGTATATAACATGGAAGAGTTCATGGGCAGACTACACTGCTATGTATGGAGCTATAATCCTACTAGCTGTAACCTTCGTTATAGTTAATATCTTAATTAAAAAGCTAAGCGATAGGGTGCTCGTTTGGAAGAATGAGGGGGCAATATAATGACAGAATTAGTTTTTGATAATGTAGGCAAATTATTTACAAGAGCTGACAAAAATGGCTTAACTCATGCCATATCAGATGTTAGCTTTAAGGCCAAAGAGAAAGAATTCGTATCCATAGTTGGTCCTTCCGGCTGCGGTAAAAGTACAATGCTAAGACTTATAGCAGGTCTTATTGGACCAAGCTTTGGCGAAATTACCCTAGATGGAGAAAAAATCACCGAGCCAAGAAGCAACAGGGGCATGGTGTTTCAAAAGCCAACATTATTTCCTTGGCTAACAGTTAAGGAAAATGTATCCTTTTCAGGAGATCTAGCTAAGAAAACTGATGATAAGATGGTAGAGAAACTTCTAAAGAAGGTGGGCCTCGAGGAGTTTAAGGATGTCTATCCGCAAGCCCTTTCAGGAGGAATGGCCCAAAGGGTATCTCTTATAAGAACTCTAATCAACAAACCAGAGGTAATGCTTTTAGATGAGCCACTGGGAGCCCTTGATGCTTTTACTAGAATGAATATGCAAGATTTAATCCTTGACTTATGGAAAGAAGAAGAAAACCTAAACATAATGGTAACCCACGATGTGGACGAAGCAATCTACATGTCAACAAAAGTCCTAGTTATGCAGGCAAATCCTGGAAGAATTAAGAAAATAGTAGACATCGACCTCCCTTACCCAAGATCGAGGACAAGTAAGGAATTTACCGCTTACAGAAATGAAATAATGGAAGAATTAAATATTGATTAGAATCGACTCTCAGAATATTTTCTGGGAGTTTTCTAATGTATAAAAACATTTTGATAAATCGTTTACAAATATTTATATATATATTATATAATGATAGTAGAAAATAAGAAAAGGAGGTCCTATGAAAAAGAAAATATTAAGCCTTCTATCTGCTATTACATTTGTATTTTTACTTTCATCATGCTCTAATGATAGTGAGATTAAGACTGCAGATGATTGGAAGGAGAAGTATCCAGATGTATACGCTACATACCAGGCCAATGCCGATATGAGTGAAACTAAATATGGTGGTTCTGTCCAAGTAGACTATCTAGAAGAATATCCTAACCTTAAAGAATTCTATGATGGTTATGGCTTTAGCAAGCAATACGACAGGGCAAGAGGACATACATACGCTCTAGAAGATGTACTCAATACTAAAAGGCCAAAGGCTGGTGCAAGTTGCTTGGCTTGTAAGAGTGCTGATTTTGTAGTGGCCTTAGAAAAAGGTGGAGTGGATGTAAATGTTATGGATTTTGATGAATTTGTAGAAAATAATCCAGATATGTCAACCATATCTTGCTATGATTGCCATATGAATGATGTGCCAAGTCTACAAGTTACAAGAAGCCATACCCAAAAGGCAATAGAGAAGGGAGAGATCCCAACTAATGCTGATCTTGAAACCATAACTTGTGCCCAATGTCACGTTGAATACTACCAAGATCCTGAAACCAAAGAAGTTATAATGCCAACCAAATACGGTCTAGAAACAGACGATATGTTAAAGTATTATGACGAAATTGAATTTAAGGATTGGGAACATCCTCAGACCAAAGCGCCTATGCTTAAGGCTCAACACCCAGAGTTTGAGACCTTCCACGGATCAGTTCACCAACAAGCAGGCCTTACTTGTATAGACTGTCACATGCCAGAAGTTGAAGGCGAAGATGGAAAGATGGTTAAGTCCCACCACTGGACAAGTCCACTCAAAAACAAAGAGACTCTAGAAAATACCTGCCTATCTTGTCACGCTGGAAAGACTTCAGATGAGCTAATAGCTTGGGTAGAAGAAGTTCAAGGCGAAGTTTATGATAGGACAAATGAGGTTAGTGATAAACTAAAAGTATATATCGATGAACTAGCCCTTCATATCGAAAAGGGAGACTTATCAGATGAGGATAAGGCAAAACTTCAAGATATCCATAGGAAAGCACAGTTTAAATGGGATTTTGTCTTTGTAGAAAATGGAGAAGGATTCCACAATTCTACAAGTGCTCACAAAAACTTAGATGAAGCTGAAGCTCTAATCGATGAAGGTATGGAAATTTTAGATAAGTACAAATAAAATATAAGGACTCAGGGAGAAAACTCCTTATGAGTCCTTTTGTTTTAAAAGGAGATTTATGAAAAATGATAATATAATAAAGAGAATATTTAAGTCTTTTTATACTATGAAATTTGGAATTATTCTTTTGATTGTAATAGCCCTAGTCTCATTAATAGGAACTGTTATACCTCAAGGAAATGATCCGACTTTCTATAGGCAAGGCTATTCTCCGCTGATGGCTGAAGTGATCCTAGCCTTTAACTTTGATAATTTATTCTTTTCTAAATGGTATATATTTCTCACAGGACTTTTACTAGTAAACCTATTCTTGTGCTCAATTAATAGGGCAAGACCAATTATAAAGGCATCCTTTAAAGATCCAGATATTAGTAAGAAAATTAAAAACTTGGATAAATTTATTGAAATTAAGAGTGAAAGTAATGATGAGAAATTATTTAAGGACTTGGGCTTTGGAACATTTAAGGAAGAAGAAATAGATGGAAAGAAAATACGCTACAAATTTTCCAACAAGATTGGTCATTTAGGTTCCTGGCTTACCCACCTATCAATAATTATAATAATACTCTCCTTTGGCTGCGGTAGATATCTAGGCTTTGACGAATATGTATATGGAGTCCCTGGAGAGACCTTAGAACTTGAAAATTCTGACTATCAGATAAAAATTGACAATTATAATGTATTATTTAGAGAAGATTTTACGGTGGAGCAATATATTACAGAGATGACGATCCTTGATAAGGATGGTAAAAGCGTAAAAGAGGGCACATCCATGGTCAACCATCCCTTAAGATTTGATAAATTTAGCGTATATCAGAACTCAACCGGATGGGCTGTGGATGCACTTTTATTTAAAGATAAGAAGTCCTATAAGGAGAAAATTCTCTATAATTCTGAGGTTTTTGTAGAAGACGATAAGAAAATCGCCCTCCAATTAGTAGACTTCTATCCAGATTTCGATTCTGCTAATCCAACCAAGCCAAAGACAAAATCTCCTTTCTTGAAACATCCCGTTGCCCTATACGCACTTTTTTATGATGGAGAAAGGGTTGACATGGGACTTAATCATGTGGGAGATCCTATCGAATGGGAAGAGTACACTTTTGTCCTGGAAAATCCTAAGATGTTTACCCTCCTTCAAGTTGCGGATGATCCTGGAACTTCATTTGCCCTTGTCGGTGGAGCAATCCTTCTTGTTGGCTTATTCTTGGCCTTTTATATGAATCCTAAAGAGATGATTGTAATAGAGGAAAATGGTAGGAAGAGATTGTTTGTCAAACAAGCAAAAAACGACAAGATTTTTGAAAGAAAAATAGAAAAAATACTAGAAGAAATGGAGCTTAGATGATGGATTTATTGAGATTAGAAAACATCTTATTTTATATAGGACTATTTGGATATTTGGTGTCCATGGTTTTATTCATACTATTATTTGTAAATAAAATTGAGAAATTGGGAAAGATTGCTAAGAATATATTTTTAATAGCCTTCATATCCCACACCCTAGCCCTATTTGTGAGGGGAATTAATGCAGGAAGAATTCCTCTGTCAAACCAATATGAGTTTGCTACAGCATTCGCCTGGGGAATTGCGCTTTGTTACTTAATATTCGAAAGGAAATTTAATCTTCTTGCCATGGGGACTTTCGTAAGTCCAATTCTATTTTTGATAATAGGCTATGCGGCTATGAGGGATAAGTCAGTTAGGCCTCTAATGCCAGCTTTAGATAGTAAGTGGCTAGCAGTTCACGTTTCCCTTGCCATAATTTCCTACGGAGCTTTTGCGGTAGCATGTGGTGTATAGGTTATGTATTTATTAAGAGATAAAGTTAATGGGGGAGGATCTTCAGCTATGAGCCTGCCTGACAAGGATGTTTTGGACCTTATTTCTTACCCTAGTTATGATTACAGGATCAATTTGGGCTGAATCCGCTTGGGGCAGGTACTGGGCTTGGGATCCAAAGGAAACTTGGTCTCTTGTGACTTGGATAATATATGCAATATATCTTCACCTTAGAAAATCTAGAGGATGGAGTGGAAAAAGAGCAGCTATATTTTCGATTGTAGGATTTATATCAGTAATATTTACCTACATCGGAGTAAATACCCTCCTCCCATCCCTACATTCCTATGCATAATTAGAGCCTTCGAGGCTCTTTTTATTTATCAATCAAAACTTGTATGATTGAGTAAAAAGAAAGATGGAGTAAAATACTTATAGCTTAATTTATTAAGTGAAAGGAAATTTATGGGTATTAATGAAAATTATAAAAAAGTAATTGAGCCTATTTTTATGGTGGCTTTGATAAGTTTACTGATATTTTTATCGAATGTATCATTATTAATTCTTGCCACAGGCCCAATTCTTTTGAGTATTTATATTTTTAAATACGGATACAAGGGATTTTTAACTACTCTTCTTGGGACTTTTATCCTAGGACTCTTGTATATGGATATAAAAGATTTGATAGTACTAGTAGGCTTGATTTTTCTAATAAGCTTATGCTTTTATCTACCGATTAGATATCAAAAAAACGACAAGGTTGAGATTCTAACGGTATTTATTCTCCTAACTCTTATCCTAACAGGATCCTTTAGCTATTCTCTAGTTAAAGAAGGATTAAGTCTTGATTATCTTGCAAATGAAATGAAGGGGATAATCGAAGGAAGCCTAGAATACAAGTTGCCAATAGAATATATTAAGCTAAGTATAGGGCTTTACCCAAGCTTCTTTGCTTTTTTTTCTTTTATCTACTCTTTAGCTGGCATCAAACTTATTAGAAATTATGTAAGTATAAAGCTAGATTTAGTAGATGACCTTAAGAAAGCTAATGAGCTTAGGTTGGAGTATAAGGATTTGTTAGCCTTTGTGGCCTTTGCAGGTCTTTCCTATCTATTAGCCTTTTTATTTAAAGTAGATATGAACTATGTCTACCTTAATATTGTAGGAATTATCCTAGTTGTTATAGCCTTTAATGGCTTATCGGCCTACGATTATATGATAGCAAAATCATCAATTCCCGTATCTAGGGGATTTCAGTGGTTTTTCATAATTATTTTATTAGAATTTTTGCTGATTTTTTTCGTGATTTTAGGATTTATTGATATAATACTAGATATAAGAAAGAAAAGGAGCTTAAATGAATAAAGAAGATGTATATGTGGGAAGGGAGAATATCATTGCTATAATGGCCCTACCAGCCCTAGCTTCCCTTGTCATATTCTATTACAATCAGATACTTGGATCTGTTGCGATTATCCTAACTATTGTCCTCTTTTTCTTTTTAAGGAATATAAATAGGAAGAAGAAAGATGATTTTCAAAACTATGTGGATGAGATGAATGTATCCTTTGATATAATCACCAAAAATGTAGTCTTTGAGATGCCCTTTCCTATTGCTATAGTAGAAGATGATAGGACAATTAAGTGGCATAATACTTATTTTAGGGATTTATTCGACAAAAAATCTATCGTAGGAAGCGATATAGAGAAGTTTTTGCCAGATTTTTCTGATGTAGACTTTAAAGAAGACGGTATGAGTCTTCCGAAAAACATCAGTATAGATGATAAAATCTTGCAATTTTATTATCAGACTATAACTAATGAAGAAAATGGTAAGACTCAGACATTCCTTTATGGAATCGACAATACTTATGATGAGTCTATCAAGCAACTTTTTAAGGATAAGAGACTGGTATTTTATTCTGTATTCATCGATAACTATGAAGATATCAGAAATTCTACAGAGTCTGTCGACAGACCCCAGGTTATTGGAGAAATTGATAGAGTTATCAATGAGTATTTCAAAAAGTACAATTGCTTAATCCGTAAATACGAAAATGACAGATACATGGTTATAAGCGAGTATCAAGATTACAGGGACATTTACGAGACTAAGTTTTCAATCCTTGACGGGGTAAGAAATATTGAAAAGGGAAATACCCTCCCACCAACCCTATCTATCGGGGTAGGAATTGCGGGAGCAAACCCAACAGATATTTACTCTGATTCTAGAGAGGCTGTAGATATTGCCCTATCTCGTGGAGGAGACCAGGCTGTCGTCAAGCTTGAAGATAATTATGAATATTTTGGTGGAAAGACTAGAGCAATAGAAAAGACTAGCAAGGTAAGGTCTAGGGTAATATCTCAAGCCCTAAGGCGAATGATTCAATCATCACCAGATATTTATATTATGGGACACAATAACCCAGATATGGATTCTTTCGGCTCATCTCTTGGAGTCTATGAAGGAACTTTTGATATGGGAAAAGAAGTTTATATCGTATTAAATGAGGTTACTAGACCAATTGAAAACATGTACGATAGGGTAACGACAGAGCTAGATGAACTTAAGGGAAATATCCTTACAGAAAGTGAAGCACTTAGCAAAATTAGCCCACAATCATTGATAATTGTAACAGATAATCACAGGAAAAACTCAACCGAAGCACCAGCCCTTCTAGATAAAAGCGACAATATTTTTATTATCGACCATCATAGAAGAGGCAAGGATTATATAGAAAATGCTACTATTTCCTATATAGAGCCTTATGCATCAAGTGCATCTGAGCTTGTAACAGAAATCCTATCTTATCTTGACGAAGACTTTAAGGCTAGGACTCCTATAGCGGAAAGTCTCCTTGCAGGTATAACAGTAGATACCAAAAATTTTGTCTACCAGACTGGTGTTAGGACCTTTGAGGCAGCCTCAATTCTTAAAAGATGGGGAGCCGATTCTGTTTATATCAAAAGAATGTTTAAAGATGATTTTGAAATAGTAAAATATAAGTCAGAGGTTATAGCAGATTCATTTATAGTTAATGATTTCATAGCCATAGCCCACTTCAAAAGAGATATCGATGGATCAACACTAATTGCTTCTCAAGCGGCTGATGATCTGTTAAATATAAAGGGAGTTAAGGCAAGCTTTGTCCTTACTATATCCAATAATAAAATTCACATTTCAGGTAGAAGCTTAGGAGATATATCGGTACAATTAATACTAGAGCGTATCGGAGGCGGTGGTCACTTAACAGCTGCTGCTACCCAACTAGATATGACTATGGAAAATGCTGAAGACATGTTAAGAAAAGCAATTAAAGAATATTTAAGAGAGGAAGAAGAAAATGAAAGTAATACTAACAGATAATATTGTAAGAGTTGGAGTTAAGGGAGACCTTGTAGATGTAAAGCCAGGATATTTCAGAAATTTCCTTGATCCTCAAGGAAAAGCTGTAAAGGCAACAAAAGAAAACATGGCTGAACTTGAAAAAATGAGAGAAGAACTTAAGAAGGAAGAAGCAGAAAACAGAAAAGAAGCTGAAGCTCTTAAGGAAAAAATCGAAGCTTTAACAATCACAAAACAAGTTAGAGTTGGAGAAGATGACAAACTATTCGGATCAGTTACAAACAAAGACATTGCTGAAAGCCTAGCAGAAGAAGGAATCGAAATCGACAGAAAGAGAATCGAAGGTGTTGAAAATATCGAAGGCCTTGGAGAATTCGTTCTTAACGCAAGACTTTATGAAGGAGTAAATGCTGACCTTAAAGTTAATGTAGTAGCTGAGGAAGCTTAATGACTGAGGGCCTAAGGCCCCTGCCAAATGACTTCTTAGCAGAACAAGCTATAATCGGAAGTATCCTCGCCAAAAACGAGACTTTCGATAGTGTAAATCAAATTATAAAACCTGTAGACTTTTACGATTCTAGGACTCAGAGGATATATAAGTCCATCCTAAAGATGTTTGAAAAAGACATCAAGGTAGATGAGATTTCTCTTATATCCCAGTTAAAGAATGAAAATATATTACAAGAAGTTGGAGGGGAGGAGTTTATCACTGAGATTACCCTCTCCTCATTTTATACTCCAAATATCGATACATATGCCAAATCAGTCAAGGAAAAATCTATTCTAAGAAGTCTAATAGGGGCGAGTGAAGATATTATCGATTTAAGCTACAGGCACGATGACAAAATCGACTCCATTTTATCAGAAGCAGAATCCAAAATATTTGAAATATCTCAAGACACCCACAACAAGGGCCTTGTTAGATTATCTGAAACGATGAGCGAAACCCTCCAGATGATAAACGAGCTAACCCTATCTGATGGAGAGATAACTGGAGTAACTACAGGTCTTGAGACTGTTGATAACAAGCTATCAGGCCTTCAAAAATCCCAGCTTATCCTTCTTGCAGCTCGTCCTGCCATGGGTAAGACAGCCCTAGGGCTTACTATTGCTTGGAATGCTTGTAAAGAGGACAAGTCTGTTGCCTTCTTCTCTTTAGAGATGAGTACCTACCAGCTTAATCAAAGGCTTTTGTCCATGGTATCTATGGTGAATCTCGAAAATATTATAAGCGGATCCATAAGAGATGAAGACTGGCAGCTTTTAATCCATGCTACCAAAGAGATTACCAGTAAGGATATCTATGTAGACGAAACTCCAGGTATCACCCTATCTGAGATGAGAAGTAAGCTTAAAAGATTAAAGGCTGAGTCAGGCCTTGACCTTGTTGTAATCGACTACCTACAATTGATGCAGGCTGATGGTAGACAAGAAAACAGGCAAAATGAAATCGCATCAATTTCTAGAGGACTTAAATCCCTATCAAAAGAGCTCAACTGTCCTATTTTATCCCTAGCCCAACTTTCTCGTGAGGCCGATAAGAGGGCGGACCATAAGCCTATCCTATCAGATTTAAGAGAATCTGGTGCAATCGAGCAAGACGCTGATGTTGTTATGCTCTTATATAGGGAAGATTATTACGACGAAGAAGACAATCCAAATGTGGCAAAGCTAATTTTTGCCAAGCACAGAAACGGTGCAACTGGAGCAGTCGAGCTATTTTTCAACAAACCATGTACCACCTTCAGAGACTTTACCAATAGAGAAAAAAATGAATAGAATATATCTTAAAAGGATTGATATCGAAACAGCCTTTTTGGTTAAAGAGTGGACAGACTTCAAAGACCCGAGGCTAGTTGGCTACAACTATTCCTCCCTATCTGATTTTGAAATAAAAATCTGGTACGGGTCTATCACTACACCGAGAAAGAAGTATTTTGCAGTCAAAAGATATGAAGACGATAGATTCATAGGTTTTATTGGTCTTAAACAAATTAATCCAATCACTAAAAAGGCTAAGCTTGGTATAGTCTTCGACAGTGCCTATACATCTATGGGCTACGGCTCTGAAGCTGTTAATCTTCTCTTGGATAAGGCCTTTAGTGACTTTAGATTAAAAGAAGTAAGCCTTGATGTAAATTTATTTAACGAAAGAGCCTACAAGGCCTACAAGAAGTGTGGCTTCAAGGATCAGTATGAGTTAACGGAAGTATTCGAGAATCAAGATATAGATTTTGACGAGAGGTATTTTACTTACAAATCAGGACTCATTTATTCGAAAATACTAACTATGAAAATAAAAAAGGATGATTATTATGGACTTTAAGATGCAAGATTTAAAACTAGATATGGGAACTACTCCTCTAGAGAATATGTTCCTAAATACCTATGTACAAATGGCAGATGGAGATGCTCTTAAGGTCTATCTTTTGATTTATAAAGACTGCTACAATTACCGTAGGGTAGACAGTGGGAAGATTAAAAGACAACTTAGATTTTCTGATGAAAGATTTGATAAGGCAGTCGACTTCTGGGTTAATATGGGAGTCTTTAGGCAAAAAAGGGCCGACAATGGTACAGATTTTATAGAAATTGTTTCCCTAAGACAAATGTATTTTGGAGATAGTGAAGACAATCAGTCTACAGAAGCAGCCTATGACCTTGCCCAAAGAAAGTCAATTATGTTTTCGAATATCGAAACTATCATAGGAAGAAGCTTAACGCCTGCTGATATCACAAGGATTCAAGAGGCACTTCTGGAATATAGTTCTGATCCTGAGCTTGTAACAGAAGCCTTTAGACAAGCGAAATCTTCTGGTAATGTCGATGTTAAATATGTAATTGGTTTTGTAAAAACCTGGCGTGACCAAAATATTAAAAGCCTAAATGATTTGAGGATGAAAGAGGAAAGAGATAAGCTAGTAAGGAAGAGGTCACCTCGTAAATACAGGAGAAATCCAGCATCGGCTAGGAAAGATGCAAGTGATAATGATGAAATCTCATCCTTTATCCAAAGAAGAAAAGAAGAAAGATTAAATAGAATTATAAATCAAAGGGGTGAGGATAATGACTCCTAGTCAAAAGGCCAGCGCCATACTTGAAGAACGAAGAAAGCAAGATAAGAGAAATCAGCAAAAAAGAATCAGGGAAGTCTATGAAAAGCTCCCCCAGATCAAAAGCTTGGATAAGCAAATAAAAGAAATCGGCTTTACAACTCTTTCCCTCATAGCAGAAGGTATCGATACAAGGGACTTGGAAAGTAAAATCGACTATCTCACCGCAGAGAAAAGAAGAATCTTAAAGGAAAATGGCTATCCCCTAGACTATATGGATATGCGTTATTTCCACGACAAATGTAAGGATACTGGTTTTATTGGAACTAAAATATGCTCTTGTAGGAAACAATTGATAATCGATCAGAAATATGACCAATCCAATATCAAAAGCCAAATCACAGAAGAAAACTTCAAGTCTTTTAATATCAACCTATTTTCCAAAAACACCAATAAGGTCTATGGAGTAAGCCCTTACGAAAATATGGAATATATTATTAGGGAAGTTAGAAATTATATAAATAACTTCGCCTTTGAGACTAGAAATATCTATATTTATGGAGAAGTCGGCAGGGGAAAGACCTTCCTAATCAACTCTATTGCCAAGGAAATCTTAGATAGGAACTTTTCTGTAGTCTATATGACTTCTACCAAACTCTTTAAGTTCTTAAACGATTACCACTACGCCTTTGAGGATAGGAGGGAGAATCTAGAAGAAAAATACAGGTTGATCTTCGATTGTGACCTTCTAATAATAGATGACTTAGGAGCAGAGTCAACCCGTCCAGCAGACAGGTCTAATCTCTTTGATGTGGTTAACGAGAGGATGAATGACGGTAAGCCTATAATATTTTCATCAAATATAGATGAGGAAGGCCTAGAAGAGATTTACGGGCCTAGAATTTTCTCGAGAATTATGGGCAATAATAGCAGGATTTTTGAAATATTTGGAGAAGACTTAAGATTGAGGTAAATATGCTTGTAGTAGATAGTAAGACTATGAAAAAAATTGACCAATATGCCATAGATGTACTTAAGGTTCCTTCGATTTGCTTAGTAGAAAGGGCAGCCCTTGCTGTGATTAAAAATATTAATCTCGAAAAAAGGACCTCCTTTGCTATTGTAGTAGGAGTAGGAAACAACGGAGCAGATGGCCTTGCTATTGCAAGAAACCTGCTAGCTATGGGAAAGTATGTAGAAATCTATATAGTGGGCGATCTTACTAAACAAAGTCAAGACTTTAAACTAAATCTTGATTCTTGCAAGCGTCTTACAGATAAAATCTTTGAGCCAAAAAGCATAGAAGACCTTGCTATAATGGAAAGGAATCTGGAAGAAGTCTCCACTATAATAGATGCTATCTTTGGCACAGGATTAAACAGGACTGTAGGGGGCATGCAGTCCTACATGATTTCTCTTATAAATAGAACTATGAAGTATACAATCTCTGTCGATATTCCCTCAGGACTTGATGGAGATTCCGGTAGAAATTGGGGAGAAGTCGTAGATAGTGACCTTATCATTTCTATGCAAATAATGAAAAGGGGCGTCTACGAAAAGAGTCACTTTAAGGATAAGTGCATAGTAGAGGATATAGGCATACCACAAAAGGCGATTAGAGCGATTTTGTAAAATTAGAGCGAGCTTGGATATAATATTTGATCCAGCTCTTTTTCTTTACTAAATTTGTGGGAAAAGTGTAAAATATATGTTGAAATTTTAGGCGTTTTAGTATAAACTATTAGGTGGATAGAAATATGAAGATTTATATTTTATAATAAACAAGGAGAAATTAAATGAATGAACAAGAAATTGATTTAATTGAATTGTCTAAGAAAATCGGCAAGCATCTTCCTATGATTATAATATTTTCTATTATAGTAGGTGCGGCAAGTTTTCTTCTATCTAAGTTTGTCATCACTCCTAAGTATGATTCAAATACTACCATGATAGTAAGCAATTCAAATCAAAACAATGACCCAAATAACCCGCAAACTAACGTAGAGCTAGGACAAATTCAAGCCAACAAGGCCCTCATTTCTACATACTCAGAGATAGTTAAGTCAAAGGGCATTGCTGAAAGAGTAATAAATAATCTAGGACTTGATATGGACTATGAAGAATTTTCATCTAAGGTTTCAATCGAACCTGTCAAAGATACTCAAATTATCTCTGTAAAGGTAGTAGATACAATTCCAGAAAGAGCTATGGATATAGCAAATGAAACTGCCAATATTTTTAAATCTTCTATTGGAGAGATTATGAATGTTGACAATGTCCAAATTCTCGATGGGGCAATCCTACCAGAAGAAGCTTCTTCACCAAATATCAAGAAAAATACAGCTATAGGTATAATCCTTGGTTTTGTTCTTGGAGTAGCTGTTGTTCTATTTAAGGAAATAGCAGACTCATCTGTCAAATCAAGCGAAGAAGTTACAGAATATTTCGATATACCAGTTATTGGTATAGTGCCAGATAGTGAACAAGGAAATTAATATGACTAGTAGAAACAATTATTATAGTGCTTCAATGTATGACGAAGCAATTCGTTCTGTAAGAACTAATATACAATTTAGCAGTTTGGATAAGAAAAACAAGGTAATATCTATCACTTCTACCAAGCCTGCCGAAGGAAAGTCCACAGTTATCTATAAACTAGCCAAGTCCTTTGCAGATAATGGAGATAAGGTAATACTTCTAGACTGTGATTTAAGATCTCCTTCTATTTCAGAGATTGCAGGAATTAACGACAATGTTGGCATTACAAATTATCTTACAGGCAAGGTCAATATACAAAGGGCTATAAATAAGGACCGTGAACAGTCAAATCTCGATATGATCTTCACCGGACCTGTTCCACCAAATCCAGCAGAGATTCTAGCATCAAATGCCTTCAAGGACTTCGTTGAAGACCTATCAAAACAGTATGATTATGTTTTTATTGATACACCGCCAGTTGGTCTATTTACTGATGCATCATTAGTATCAACCATAAGCGATGGAGTTATCTTTGTTATAAAGTCATCTGATACCAAGAAGGAAGACATAAGTCTAGCCATTGAGAATCTCAAAAAGGTAGACGCCCATATCCTAGGAGCAGTCCTTACCCATATGCCAATGAAAGAAAAGAAATACGGGAACTATTATTAGATGATAGATATTCATAACCACATAGTCTACGGAGTTGATGATGGGTCTAGGAGTCTTGATGAAAGTATGAAGATGGTAGATCTTTATATGAAAGCAGGCTTTACTGAAATAATAGCCACAAGCCATTTCGATAGGTCAAGGTATATGGTAGAAGCTTCTGAGATTAGAGAAAAGGTTGACTTATTAAATAAAGCAATCGAGGATAGGGGACTTTCCTTTAAGATCCACCCAGGCCACGAAATCCAGGTAGAGGCCGGTATGGAGAATAAGTTAAAGACAGGCGAGCTTCTGACTTTAAATGATACAAGATATGTCCTATGCGAGTTATCCTTTGTAAATAAGCCAAATTTCTTGGAAGAACTATTTTATTCTCTAGGACTTGAAGGATACGTGCCAATCATTGCCCATGCTGAAAGATATCCCTACGTAGAAAAAGATATAGATTGGCTCCTTGACTTCATAAAAAAGGGAGCCCTAGTTCAGATAAACTACTCATCTATCAAGTCCCACAAAGAAGTAACCAAGACCTTGCTTGAAAGAAATATGGTCCACATAATAGGAACTGACGCTCACCAGTCTGAGTGGAGGAGTCCTGAAATAGGTGGATATAAGAGAGAGATTCTTGAAATAATAGGAGAGGAGAAGTTCAAAAAGCTATCTTCTACAAACCCTTCTCTTATCATCAAGGATCAGTTTATCTCTAGTGAATACGACAAGGTTATAGTTAATAAGAAAAAAGAAAAGAAAAGTATATTTAATTTTTGGAGAAGAAAATGAAATTAAAATATATAATCTCTTCTGCCCTCATAATCCTAAGTCTTGCTTCTTGTAATAAAAAGGAAGAAGATTACCAGGCTAAGAATGTAAAGGTTGAGTCAGTCTTTGACAAGGTTGAAAATGGAGCTAAGGACGAGCCAAAGGAAAATGCAAATCCTAAGTCAGAAGAAAAGGCAGGAGAAAATAAAGATAATCCTAAGGGAGAAAATCAAAATAATCCTGAAGGAGATAAGAAGGCAGAAGAAGCCAATAATAAAAAGAAATATAGGACACGTGATACTACAAATATGAGATCTAATCCAAATACGGAAGAAGATAACATACTAGTAGCAGTTCCAGGAGGAAGGGAATTCGAAGCCATAGAAGAGGCAAACGCCGAAGACGGTGTATGGATAAAGTTAAACTTCGAAGGAAATACCGGATTTATCAGAAAAGATCTCTTGGATGAAGTAAATTAGACCGCTATAGTTAGCGGTTTTTGCTTACTCAATTTTAATAAAACCCCCCATTTATATTTACAATTTCGCTTGTTATATATTTAGCCTTGTCAGAAATTAAAAACTCTACTAAATCTCCTATCTCTTCTGGGCTTGCAAATCTATTAAGACCTACTTCTTTCTTTAGCTCTTCTAATTCATTAGAATCAAAGTCATTTCTCATCATATCCGTATCTACAATACCACAAGCTATGGCGTTGACTCTAATATTCATAGGGCTAAGCTCCTTGGCCAGGGATTTAGTAAAGGAGTTAATAGCACCCTTGCTTGCTGCATATGCACTTTCCATACTTGCTCCAGCTTCTCCCCAGATAGATGACAAGTTAACGATAATTCCATCTTCATTTTCTAGCATCTTAGGGACTGCTCTTTTGGATGTCAGAAATACAGAGTCTAAGTTAGTAGCGAGAATCTCCTTCCACTTATCGAAGGTTGTATCCTGGATTAGGGAAAAGTGGGATATGCCTGCGTTATTAATTAAAATATCGATATGACCGAAGTTATTTTCACCTATCTCAAACATTTTCTCTACTTCATCTTCCTTACTAACATCTGCCTTTACAGCAATTACAAAGGGATTTTCTTTCCTGAGTTCGTTAAGAAGCTTAAGGGCAGCTTCCTCGCTTTTATTATAATTTATTATGATTTTATAATTCTTATTAAGCTTCCTACATATGGCAGCCCCTATGCCACGTGAGGAGCCTGTTACTAATACTGTTTTCATATCTATATTCTATCACAGAATCTTGTAATTAAGATAGGGCTCTTTGGGTATCAATGTAAAGAGAGAAGAAAGGATTAGATATGAAATATTACACACTTAATGACGGACTTAAAGTTCCATCTGTAGGAATGGGAACTTATAAGATAGAAGATGAAAAACTAATGGAAGAAGTAATTCAAGCTGCCCTTGAACTAGGTTATGAGTATTTTGATACTGCTAAATACTATAACAATGAGGCCTACATAGGAAAGGCTTTGGAAAATTCTCCCGCCAAAAGAGAAGATTATATGCTAGCGACAAAGGTTTGGCCAAAGGATTTTGGGATAGATCAGACTAAAAGATCGATTGATGAATCCCTTAAGGATCTTAGGACAGATTATCTAGATGTAATCCACCTCCACTGGTTTGGCAAGGATTTCGATAAGGCTTGGAAGGTCTTCATGGATTACAAAGACCAAGGAATAGTTAAATCAATTGCTGTATGTAATTTCATGCCAGAGCAATTAGTGAAGTTACTTGAACTAGGAGAAGCTCCATCAATGGACCAATTGGAAAGCCACCTCTTCTTACAAGATACAGAAACAAGGGCCTTCCTTAAGGAAAATAATATAAAACACCAAGCCTGGAGTCCACTTGCAAGGACTAGGGGAGGCTTACTTGATGAAGAAATCCTAAAACAATTGGCACATAAGTACAATAAAACTCCAGCTCAAATAGCCTTAAGATGGAATATTGATCAAGGAACAATGATAATTCCAAAGTCAGTGCACGCTAACAGACTTAAGGAAAACATTGATATCTTTGATTTTGAGCTTGAAGAATGCGATATGCATGCCCTAGCAAGTCTTGATAGGAAAGAGAGATTCTCCCAGGACCCACTAGATGAAGCTTGGTTAGAAGAAATTAGAAATATGTAAGTTATTTACAAGATAAGTCAAGAAGAATTAATTTAGCTATAAAATTTGTACTATTAATATAAAGGAGGAAATATGGCAGACGATATGAAGAAAATGGATCCTACAGAGAAAAATGGTCTAGGAGATCCTATACCAAGTAGAAACCAAAATGTAAATGATGATCCAACCCTAAGAAGATCTGGCGGTCAAATCGTAGATAATGACGAAGATACCATGACTGCTGGAGAAAGAGGCCATGTATCAATCCAAGACTTGTGGCTTTTTGAAAAGCACGCCCACTTCAATAGAGAAGTTATCCCAGAAAGAAGGATGCACGCTAAGGGCTGGGGAGCTTGGGGTGAGTTTACAGTAACCCATGACATTAGCAAATACACAAGAGCTAAACTATTTTCTAAAGTAGGAAATAAGTGCAAGATGTTTACTAGGATGAGTACAGTTGCAGGAGAACGTGGTGCGGCTGATGCTGAAAGAGATATCCGTGGCTTTGCCTTAAGATTTTACACAGAAGAGGGCAATTGGGACATAGTCGGTAACAATACGCCAGTATTTTTCTTTAGAGACCCAATGAAATTTATTGACCTTAACCACGCTGTAAAAAGAGATCCTAAATCCCACCTAAGAAGTCCAAACACCAACTTCGACTACTGGTCATCCCTACCAGAATCACTCTTACAGACAACAATCATCAACTCTGATAGGGGAATACCTTCTTCATTTAGGTATATGCACGGCTTCGGTTCCCACACCTATTCTATGTACAATGAAGATGGCGAAAGGGTTTGGGTAAAATTCCACTTTAGAAGTGAGCAAGGAATCCAAAACTACACCGACCAAGAAGCTGAGAAGGTAAACGGAAAGGATAGGGAATCTTCTGGAAGAGACTTATATGAAGCAATAGAAAAGGGTATGTATCCAAAATGGAAAATGTATATACAAGTAATGACAGAAGAAGAAGCGAAAAATCATCCTACAAATCCTTTTGACCTTACCAAAATGTGGCTTAAGAAAGACTATCCTTTAATTCCTGTAGGAGAATACGTCCTAAACAAATACCCTGATAACTTCTTCCAAGATGTGGAACAAGCTGCTTTCTCACCAGCTAATATTATTCCAGGAATTGGACTTTCACCAGATAGGGTTCTCCAAGCAAGAGCCTTCATGTACTCTGATGCCCAAAGATATAGACTTGGCGTAAACCACCACCAGATTCCTGTAAATAGTCCACAAGGAGTTAAAAATCCTCACGACTTCCACAGGGATGGAGCTATGAGAGTTGACGGAAATAAGGGAAGCGAGCTTCATTATAGACCTAATTCCTACGGAGCATGGCAGGATGATCCTAGTCTTGAAAGACCAGCCGATGAGGGTGGTGAAGTTAAAAGATATGATTTTAGAAAAGATGATAATGACTATTTCACCCAACCAGGCATGCTCTTTAATAGGATGACCGATGAGCAAAAGCTAGTCCTTTTCGAAAATACTGCTAGGAATATGGGAGATTCCACAATGCAAATTAAGCATAGATATATCAGAAACTGCTATCTTGCAGATCCAGCTTATGGAAAGGGAGTTGCAGAAGCCTTGGGAATTGATATAGAAAGTGTAAATGTCGATGTTACCCCACCAAAGTCTAGAAAAGAATGGGAAGAGTATGTGGCTATGGATTCTGACTTAAACTATCCTACTGAGGCAATTGAGCCAGAAAGTGCCAAGGACCTAGGACCAGCTGGAAGAGATACCAACGTAGCTAATCCAAAGACCTTAAGCTCTTGGGAAGACGATCCGTATCTACTATAATTTAACAAATACTAGGAAATACCAGAGAATTTATTTCTTTGGTATTTTTTGTTTAAAAAAAATTACAAGAAAAGTTGAACAACGTTCATTAGGGCGTATCATATACTTGTAGCAATTAATGAACGGCGTTCATTTTGAAGAAATTGGAGTGATTATATGGTAAGTTTTACGAACGACAAGGGAAAAGCTATAATGGAGGCTGCTCTTAGGATTTTCAAATCTAAGGGAGCTGATAATACTTCCGTAAGAGATGTGATGAAGGAAGCAGGATTTGGCCTGGGGACCTTCTATCTTTACTATTCCGATAAGAAGGACTTGAAGGAGAAGATTGTCCTAAATATAGCTAAGGATATTATTCTTAAGGCGGAAGATAGCTGTAATCAGGAAGATCCTATCGAAAGATACATATACTTTCTCGATTATATCATAGATTATCTCATAGCCCATCCATTTGAGCTCGACCTTGTAAGTAAGAATATCACTTGGGCCCTTTATACTAAGATTGAAAATGATGAACAGCTTAAAGAAGCTGAATCGTCCTTACATTTTATTCTTAGCAAGTATGAGAATCTCTTTACAGGGGATTATACCGAGAGCCAGAAACTCTACATACTTTCTTTGACCCTAGAAATCGTAATGTCAACTTGTAAAAGTGCTACAATGGATGAATCGATTTTGACTATTGGGGAGATGAAGCCAGTTTTGTATGCTAATATTAAAAAAATGTTTAATAGAACAGGAGAGATAGAATGAAAAAGATAACAAAGTTTATTTCGCACCATCCTAGACTTGTGTTATTGATAATGACATTATTATTGATACCATCTTGGATAGGATATAAGAATACAGGTGTGAACTATGATATCTTGTCATATTTGCCAGCTGACCTTGAAAGTACCCAGGGCCAGGAGATATTAGATAAAGATTTCAAAAATGCAGCCACTGGTATGCTGATTCTTAAGGGCGATGATTATGATGCAGACAAACTTAAGGAAGAGATTTTAAAGATTGAGGGAGTAGAAGATGTTATTTCCAAATCTTCTATCCTGGGAGATAGCGTACCAGACGAGTTTTTACCTGATGAGATTAGAGACGTCTTTTATGCAGAAGATTCGACTATGCTTATGGTTAAGTTTAGCGAAAGCTCTTCTTCATTTAAGACAATGGAAGCAATAGATCAGATTAAGGCTATTGAGTCAAAAGAGAAATTTTTAAGTGGTATATCATCTTTAGTTAAGGATACTAAGGATTTAATAGATCACGAAACACCCATATATGTAGGACTCGCGGTAGTGCTAGCCTTGATTGTCCTAAGTTTTACAAATGAATCGACAATTATACCATTTCTTTTCTTATTAAATATCGGCTATGCGATTTTGTATAACTTCGGAAGTAATGTTTTCTTAGGAGAGATTTCCTATATAACTAAGGCCATAGCGGCAGTATTGCAGCTTGCTGTAACGACAGACTACTCAATCTTCTTATATCACAGATATGCAGAAGAAAAGAAAAGACGTGATTCCAACAACGTAGCCATGGATAAGGCTATGCAAAAGACTATAGCATCAATCTTTGCTTCATCACTTACAACTTTTGCAGGATTTTTGGTACTTATATTGATGAGGTTGGGACTTGGTAAGGATATCGGTCTTGTAATGAGTAAGGGTGTCCTTCTAGGACTAATTTCTACAGTAGTAGTATTACCACCTATGATATTAATAGCTGAAAAACTAGTAGAAAGATTTAACCACAGGGTCTTCCTACCATCTTTCGAGAAGACTTCAAATCTTGTCCTAAATCACAAGAAGACATTTTTCGTAGCTTTCTTGATCCTTTTTGTACCAGCTATTTATGGGGCACATAATACAGACCTTTACTACAATCTGGATAGGTCTCTTCCTGAAGATCTTGATTCGATTGTAGCCTTAAACAAGATGAAAAAAGATTATGACATGGCTTCAACCCACTTTGCTGTGGTAAGTGATGACTTGAGTAAGCAAAATATTAATGGACTTGTGGATGAGCTTGATAAGGTAGAAGGTGTAAACAATGTTTTAGGTCTTAACTCTTTTACAGGCCTAACTCTTCCAGATAGTGTTCTACCAGATAAACTAAAAGATAACTTCCATAAGAACGGATATCAAATGCTTATGATGAATTCTAAGTATCAGACAGCATCAGATGAGGTAAATGAGCAAGTTGATGAAATTCATAAAATAATCAAAGAACACGATCCTGATGGATATCTTACAGGTGAGGCAGTCCTTACAAAAGACCTTACGACAATATCTGATAGGGACTTCAAGATGGTTAACATAGCATCAATTGCGACTGTATTTGTAATACTAGCATTTGTATTCAAATCACTTGGAATTCCTATAGTTTTAATAGCAGTTATCGAACTTGCTATACAAATCAACATGGGTATCCCATTCTACTTGGGTCAGACAATCCCATTTGTAACATCAATCATAATAGGTGTTGTCCAATTAGGATCTACAATCGACTACTCTATCCTTATGATGGATAGGTTCTTAGCAGAATATAAGAAGAGCGGAGATGTAAACAAGTCGCTTAAGCTAACAGTTAAGGAAGCTTCAAAATCTATTGTAACTTCAGCTCTATCATTTATGGCTGCGACAGTAGGTGTAGGCTTGTATTCAAAAATGGAAATAGTTTCAACAATATGTATGTTCTTGGCAAGAGGAGCTATAATAAGTATGCTTTCAATAATATTCTTCCTACCAGCCATAATCAGCATAACATTTCCATTTATCAAAAAGACAACTAAGGGAATTAATTAGGAGGAAAATATGAAAAATAAACTTGTAAAAAGCTTATCTGTAGCGCTCGCAGGATCCATGCTTGTGACAAATGTAGTTTTTGCAGATGGGACAGTTAAGAAAAACGAAACCTTGTATGTAACACAAGAAGAAAATGAAATAAAAGATAAGACAGCTTCAATCTGGATCAACTCAGATGGGAATGTAAAGGTTAAGGATAAGTCTAATCTTAAAGATATCAAAAACCTAAAGACAGATGAAAAAATTGATCCAAAAGATGGTTATATAAATTGGAATGAAGATAGCAAGGATGTCTACTATCAAGGACAAGCAGAAGAAGACCTTCCTGTAGATATTTCTGTAAAATATTTTTTAGATGGTAAGGAGACTAAGGTTAAAGACCTAGAAGGAAAATCTGGTCACCTAAAAATCGAAATATCAGCTAAGAACAAAAGAAGCGGAATAGCTACAGTAAATGGTAAAGAACAAAAGGTATTTTCACCATATCTAGTACTTGCTGAAATTAACTTCGATGAAGATAAGGTTACAAATATAAAAACAGACGACGGCAAGGTCGTAAAAGATGGTAAAAACGAAGTTGTCGCAGGAGTTCTCGCACCAGGACTTAGACAAAACTTTAAAGAAATCCTTGAAGATGATAAACTTGATAAGTTCAAGGATAAAATCGAGATGGAAATGGATGTAAAAGACTACAAGCCTACTGAGGTCTATGCAGTAATTACAAACGAAATCTTCCAAGATTCCGCTAATATCTCATCCTTAGACGATTTAAACAAGGGAATTGATGAGCTTGAATCAAATGCAGCTAAGCTTGTTGATGGATCTAATCAATTGGCAGATGGGGGCAATAGATTAAATGATGGTATAGGTCAGTTAAGTAATGGAGCTAGCGAGCTTGCAGCAGGTTCTGGCAAAATCGTATCATCATTCGATCAAATGGCTAATGCCTTTGCGGACCTACCTAACCAAGTCGGAACAATGACTTCAGCAATTGACATGCTAAATAATGGAGGAAGCAGTCTAGATCAAGGTATCAACCAATACACTGCCGGAGTTAATAAGATTAATGAAAATATGCCAAAGCTTACTGAAGCTAGTAGACAACTAGAAGCTGGAGCAAGTGACCTAGATAATGGTCTTCTAAAACTTGATAATGCAACATCAACACTAAAAGAAAAAATGGGAATGACTGATGGCAAAGAAGACTTGGGCAAATTTAGCGAATCCATGAATGAACTAAGGACAGGACTTGATAGCCTATCAACAGGAATTGCTCCATTAAGTCAAGGAGTAAGTGAGCTTAGCCAAGGATTAAGTAAACTTGAAGACTCAAGTCGAGAGCTAAGTGGTGGAGTTAATAATCTCCTATCTTCCACCCAAAATATGCCTAGTCTTGATCAAAATTCAGCCGATCTTACAGCTCAAGCTCAAGCAATTGATGCAGTGATAGCTAACTTAGAAGAAAATAACGAAGACGGAAATCTAACAGGTCAAATCGAAAGTCTAAGAGCTGTTAGAGACAATCTCTACAAAGAAAGTGAAAGCGTGGCTACAGCAGGATATGCTTATAGCCAAATCTCAGGATCTCTTGAGCTTCTTTCCCAAGGAGCAAGCGAGCTTAGCGGAGGAATCAGCGGGGCTTATAAGGGAGCAAGTGATATCGATGAGAAATTAAAGGCTTCATCAGATAAGATGATTACGGCTTCAAAGAGCCTTGCTGCAGGAACTGAGAAAATAAGCCAGGGATTCGATAAGAGCAATCTAGCCAAATTACAAGAATCTATAGTTATGCTAGATGAAGCTACAGGAAAGTTAAAACAAGGATCAGCTAAACTTAAGGAAGGAACTAGCCAAAATAGGGCAGGTGTTGAAAACTTAGCAGCTGCTGTATCTGAGCTTGACGGTAACTCTCAAAGCCTAAGAGAAGGTAGTGCAGAACTTTCAGGAGGATTGGCACAATTTGCCGAAAGAAGCAAGGCCCTATCATCCTTAGGAAACATCAATGAAGAAGCTATAAACCCTATGGCTGCAGGGCTAAACCAACTAAATGATGGAATAATGAAGCTTGATTCATCTACCAAAGAATTAAAAGACGGAAGTGATCAATATATGGCTTCATTTGAAGAGTTTAGATCTGGCCTAAGCGAATACAAGGCAAAGGGAATCGATGAAATTGCCAATAAAACATCTGAAGTAAATGAAATTTCAGAAATCTTAGATGAAATGAGTAAGCTTGCTAAAGAAAACAATTCAATTACAGGCACAAGTGATGACTTCGAAACAAGATCTAGGATAATTCAAAAGATCAAATAAAAATCAAGAACCTGCGAAAGTGGGTTCTTTTTTGATGACTAAAACTAAAATAAAAAGCTCTTAAAGCTTTATCTAAATCTTACTTGTCCATAATTGTTAATTATGGGAAGTGCTTGATTTAATAGCTTTAAGAGCTTTTATCTTACTTATCTTTTTCTCTTAAATATTTATCTATATTTTCTGCGGCTTTTTTACCTGCTCCCATGGCAAGAATTACTGTTGCAGCTCCACTTACTGCATCTCCTCCAGCAAAGACAGCTTCCTTTGTGGTCATAGTCCTATCATCTATTATAATTCCACCCCAGCTTTCTGTATCTATATCTGAGTTGGTGTTTTTGATAAGTGGATTAGGTGATTGGCCTATGGCGATTATTACAGATTCAAACTCGCATTCTTCAAATTCACCCGTAGCTATAGGACGTCTCCTGCCAGAGCTATCTGGCTCTCCTAATTCCATTTTCTCAAGCCTTACCTTCTTAACCCAGCCATTTTCTCCTATGATTTCTACTGGATTGTGAAGATTCATAAACTTGATACCTTCTTCTCTGGCATGGTGGCTTTCTTCGATTCTTGCAGGCATTTCTTCGAAGCTTCTCCTGTAGACAACAGTTACATCCGCTCCCATTCTCTTGGCAGATCTTGCTGCATCCATCGCCACGTTTCCTCCACCTACCACACAGACTTTCTTTCCTATATGGACTGCCGTGTCATATTCAGGGAACTTGTAGGCCTTCATAAGGTTCATCCTTGTTAAAAATTCGTTAGCTGAATATACTCCATTTAAGTTTTCTCCAGGAATACCTAAAAATCTTGGAAGACCTGCTCCAGTAGAAAGGTAGATCGCTTCAAATCCCTGATCGAAGAGGTCTTTTATAGAAATTGTCCTTCCTACGATCGTATTAGTCTGAAGTTTGACACCTAGACCTATTACGTTTTTAAGCTCCTTTTGAACGAGTTTTTTAGGAAGTCTAAATTCTGGTATACCATACATTAAGACTCCTCCAGCTGTGTGAAAGGCATCGAACATAACTACTGAGTAGCCTCTTTTGGCAAGGTCAGCTGCAGCAGAAAGACCAGAAGGGCCAGCTCCTACAACTGCGACCTTCTTATTTACGCTAGTTACTTCGATTGGCTTGTTGTATTTTTTATTATTTCTATAATCTGCAACGAATCTTTCAAGTCTACCGATTCCTACAGGCTCGTCTTTTATGCCTCTCGTACATTTTCCTTCACATTGGACCTCTTGTGGGCATACCCTACCGCAGATTGCGGGAAGATTGTTGGTCTCTGCTATTTTGTCGTAAGCTCCGTCTAGGTCATCTTCAAGGATTAGGTGGATGAATTCTGGGATTTTTACTCCTACTGGACAACCTGATACACAAGGCTTGTTTTTACATTGGATACATCTTGTAGCTTCTTCCTTGGCCATTTCTAATGTATATCCAAGACTTACCTCGTCAAAATTTTTATTTCTTACATCAGGGTCTTGTTCTGGCATTGGAACTTTTGTTTTTGCCATATTAAACTTAGCCATTTCTTACCTCCCCTGTTAGATTGCATATATGATCACGCTCTTCTGTAGCGTAATTTCTTGATCTATTCATAGCTTCATCGAAATCAACCAAGAATCCATCAAAGTCTGGACCATCTACACAAGCAAACTTCATTTCGCCTCCAACTGTAAGCCTACAGCAGCCGCACATGCCTGTTCCATCAACCATGATAGAGTTCATTGAAACTGTGGTAGGAATATCGTGAGGTCTTGTAACATTTACTACATTTTTCATCATGATTGCAGGACCGATAGTAAGGACGTGGTCGTATTCTTTTCCTTCTTTTATGAGATCTTCCAGAACTTGGGTTACAAATCCTTGTCTGCCATAAGATCCGTCGTCTGTTGTTATGTATAAATTATCTGAAGAAGCCTTAAGCTCATCTTCTAGGATTATTATATCCTTATTCTTAAAGCCCATTATCACATCTACATTAGCTCCGATTTCATGAAGGTATTTGGCTTGTGGATAGGCAATAGCAGTACCCAAGCCTCCCCCAACGACACAGACATTTTTACCTTTTAGATAATCAAGCTCGGTAGGCTTTCCCAGTGGACCTACAAAGTCGAGGAAGCCATCTCCTGCCTTTAAGGCATTCATCCTCATAGTAGTGCCGCCAACGATTTGGACAATAATAGTTACATTTTCATCATCTGTTGATGAGATGGTAAAGGGAACTCTCTCGCCTTTCTCATCAAGTCTAAGAATAATAAATTGGCCAGGCAAGGCTTTTTTTGCAATAGCTGGTGCCTTGACAACAAATTTAATGGTATTGTCATTTAGATTAGTTTTTTCTATAATTCTTGCCATAAGATCCTCCTAATATAATATTATCAAATACTAAGCTAATTTACAATAAGGGTGCAAAAGTATAGGGAAACAGTAGAGTATATATTATTGATATTATTGAAAGGAAGGAGAAATATGACAGAGAAAAAATATACTAACAAGTATTTGCTTAAAAGATTTATACCTTATTATAGACCTTACAAGAAAGTACTCACTATAGATTTATTATCAGCTGCTCTTACGACCATAAGTCAGCTAGTTCTTCCTCTATTGCTATCCTACTTAACAGATTGGGCTCAGTTGGGCCTTCTCGATATGCCTAGGCTAGGAAAGGTCGCTCTAATATACCTTGCGACTAAGTTTATAGAGGTTGTGTCAAGATTTATCATGCAATCCTATGGCCACATCATGGGGGCATTAATTGAAAAGGATATGAGAGGGGATGTCTTCTCCCATCTTTTGACCATGGATACGGAGTTTTTCAATGAGGCCAAAATTGGCCAGCTTATGGCGAGGATGACTACAGACTTAAACGAGATTACAGAATTTTCCCACCATGTACCGGAAGAATTCTTAGTAGCAGCCATTAAGCTTGCTGTATCCTTTGTAGTCCTTCTAACTATCAACTGGCAACTTTCCCTAATTATATACATCCTAATACCAATTATGTATATATTTTCTAGGAAATCCAGACAGAAGTTTAGACAGGCGACTATGAATACAAGAAAGCAAATTGGTGCCATAAACTCAGGGATCGAGGATACCCTACTTGGAATCAATGTTGTAAAAAGTTTCGCCAATGAAGATATAGAAAAGGAAAAGTTTGGCAGGGAAAATGAGAAGTTTGCCGATATCAAGAAGGACCAATACTTCAATATGGCCAAATACTTCTGTGTCAAGGATGCCTTTTCTGGCTTTATGTATGCAGTATTAATCCTTGTCGGAGGAATTTTTGTAATCCAAAAGCAAATCACTGCAGGAGATCTTATAGCCTTTACTATGTATTTAAACATGCTAGTTGCAACTATCGAAAGGCTAATTAACTTTACCGATACTTACGAGAGAGGGACAACTGGTATCGAAAGATTTGTCCAAATCATGAATCTCGATAGGGATATCTATGATAAGGATGAGGCAAGAGATTTAGAGGACGTTAAAGGAAAGATCGAATTTGACCATGTTTATTTCAAATACCCTGAGACAAAAGAGGAAGATCCTTATGTCCTAGATGATATGTCCTTTACAATTGATGTAGGAGAAAATATAGCCTTAGTTGGGCCATCTGGCGCAGGAAAGACCACTATATCCAAGCTAATCCCAAGATTTTATGATGTAGATGATGGTGCTATTAGAATCGATGGGGATAATATCAAAGACCTAACCATTGACTCCCTAAGAGATAATATTGGAATAGTACAACAAGATGTCTATCTTTTCAGTGGAACTATTAAGGATAATATCAAATACGGTAAGGAAGATGCTACAGATAGAGAAATCGAAAAGGCAGCAGAGCTTGCAGGAGCCTTGGAATTTATCAAGGACCTACCATATGGATTTGATACCTATATAGGAGAGCGTGGGGTTAAGCTTTCTGGTGGACAGAAGCAGAGAATATCTATAGCCAGGGTATTTCTCAAAAATCCACCAATACTGATACTCGATGAGGCGACTAGCGCCCTTGATAATAAGAGCGAGGCGATAGTTCAATCATCTCTAGAAAAACTAAGTAAGGGAAGAACAACCCTTACCATAGCACACAGACTTTCTACAATAATAAATGCAGACGAAATCCTAGTCTTAACTTATGATGGAATTGTAGAAAGAGGAAACCACAAGGACCTCCTTGCCAAAAAGGGAGTCTATTATAATTTATATAATTCAAACAATACAGACTTGTTTGGATAAAGAGGGAGCAGGAAAATCTGTTCATAGTGTAGAAAAAGTAGATTTAATTAAAAATTTTATATATTTAATTTACCCTTATCTCGACCAAGTGAGCGAAACGAACGCGTGGAGGGATCTCATTAGATTTCTCCACTCACTCCGTTCGGTCGAAATAAGGGTGATTTTTAGATTGTCTATATTTTCAGCAGGGAGACCTGCTTTTTCTTTGGGGAATTTTAATAAAACAGCTTTTAGCAAAGTTTTTCTAAATACGATGATTTTATTAGCTTCAAGTCGTATAATCCTATAATAGATAAGGAGTTAATATGGGAAAATTTTTCGGTAAGATTTTACATGTGCTTGCCACTATTTTGGGAAGTATATTTAATCTATTAATAAACATAATGAACGTAATAACCATGACCTTTGAAGGAATCAGACAATTACTAATGTTGATATTTGTATTTGGTTGTTCGACATTTTTTTTCTTTCCTGTCTTTGCTTTGGCTATACCGAGGAAGTGGTGGACGGTTATATTTATAATATTAATCATTCCAATCCTTGGTCCCAAGTTTATATCCATGCTCAAATACGGAAACTACACGCTGACAGAGTGGATGTACGATAGGGCTGATACTTTGATAACAGGAAAGAAAGTCGGCTACGATTCCATTTCTGATTATTCGAACAAGTATAAGTTTGAAAGAGAAGAAGAAAGAAGAAGGGCGGCCGAAGAAGCAGCAAGATTTCGTCAAGAAGAAATGAATAGAAGGTTTGAGGAAATGTTTAGGGGATTTACCTACACTAACATGAACCAGGGGAATTGGAATTCCTATAATACAAATTCAGGCTATAGCAATATGACAAATGACCTTGGCTTTAAGGAAAAATATGAGAAGGCCTGCAATGTTCTTGGGGTAGATTATCAAACAGATATCTACCAAGTTAAGCTCAACTATAGAAAGCTTGCCAAGAAATATCACCCTGATATAAACAAGGATCCTAATGCTACAGAGAAATTCCAGGAAGTAAATGACGCCTACGAATTCTTGACAGAAGAAAATATCAATAAGTACAAGACGAACTATAGATGAGGTAATTATGACTACTGAAGCAATATCTAGCCTAGATCAGGCTGTTATCCTTTCAGAAATCGCATCCAACGCTGGAGCTATAATGCTAGCGAATGGAGCAGAAATTTATAGGGTGGAGGATACAGTAGAAAGAATAATAAGAAGCAAAAAAAACATCAAAGATGTAGATGTTTACTCTACTGCCAATGTCATAGTCCTATCTTTTTCCTTCAACCAGGAAATCCACACCAACATCAGAAGAGTTAAGTCTAGGACCTTTAACCTCTACTATATAAACAAGGTTAACTCATTTTCAAGAGAATTTGTAAGCGGCAATTACAGCCTACAGGAAGCCCTAAGAGAATTAAATAAGATTAAAGAAGATCCTGGTTACCCACTAGCCTTTCAAATATTTGGTTCAGCCCTTTCTGCCGCTGCCTTTACAATCCTATTGGGAGGAAAAATTACAGATATGCTAATATCTTTCTTAGTAGGATTTGTATCATATATAGTAAGTTTTCAGTTTCAGGAGGCAAAGTTCGGCTTCTTTCTAGTAAACTTTATTGCAGGGCTCGTAGTAAGTTTAATCACGGTAACTTTTAGACACTTCCTGCCTTATATTGCAGTAGATAAAATCGTAATAGGATCGATGATGGCCTTTCTTCCAGGAATCACTCTGACAAATGCCATGAGAGATCTGATGAGTGGGGATGTAACTAGTGGACTTACTGGAGCTACAACTGCTATCTTAGTTTCTACCGCACTAGCCCTTGGAGTTGCTATGCCAATAACTATAGCAACTTACATTAGATAAGGAGGATAAATGTATTTACAAGAATTTATAGTATCTTCCATAGCGGCTATAGGATTTGCTTTGATATTTCAAGTTCCCAAAAAACCGCTACTAATATCTGCCTTAAACGCAGGATTCGGATGGGTAATATATAAAATGACAATAGCCTACACAGGAAGCGTCTATATAGGAACTTTTCTTTCAGCATTCGTCATATCATTTATATCAGAATTCTGTGCAAGATATTTCAAATTTCCAGCCTTGGTCTTTATCGTTCCTGGTGTAATCAATCTTTGCCCAGGAGAAGCTATATTTAACACGATGAAATACTTTATCAATAACGAAAGTGCCTTGGTTCTTCTAACCTTGTCTAAGGCCCTTGCAATAGCTGGAGCGATTTCATTTGGGATACTTTTATCGTCATCATTTTCAAGAAATATGAAAAACTTTAGAAGAAGAAAAGTCAAGAGAACGAACTACTTAAACTACTTTAGGAGGAAAAAATGAAACAAACTATATATCTAGCAGGCGGATGCTTCTGGGGAGTAGATGCCTACTTTAAACAATTAGAAGGAGTCGAAAAAACACAAGCAGGATATGCTAATGGCCTAACAGAGGATACCTTCTACGAAAATCTCAAAAACTCAGACCACGCCGAGACAGTAAAAGTGACCTATGAAGATGAAGAAATTAGCTTAGAGAAATTACTTGAATATTTTTACTATATAATAGATCCATTTTCAATTAACAAACAAGGTGGAGATTTGGGTAGACAATATAGGACTGGAATCTATTCTGAAGATAGAAAGATACTAGAAGAAGTAAGAAAATTCTTAGAAGAAAAACAAAAGAACGAAGAAGAAAAAATACAAGTAGAAGTAGAAAAACTAAAAAATTATATAAAAGCAGAAGAATATCACCAAGACTATCTAAAGAAAAATCCAAATGGCTACTGCCATGTCAATCTATTAGATAGGCCTGATTTCAACTAAAAAGCTAGAGAAAACATAGATGTCCAGGAATAAAAACAGGGCATCTAATATTTTTTTAATATAATATTTGACATAGGCAAAAATCCATGGTATTATATAACAGTCGGCGAGAGCTGATGGAACCAATTAAATTAAATAAACAATAACATAACCTAAAATTCTTTTGAAATAAAGGATAACAAAATTTAAATCACGCATTTGATGTGAGTCAGATGTAAATGAAAGAGTCTTGATCAGAGATTCTCATAACAAACTATTTATGAGAGTTTGATCCTGGCTCAGGATAAACGCTGGCGGCGTGCATAACACATGCAAGTCGAACGATGAAGCTTAAATGATCTCTTCGGAGTGACCTTAAGTGGATTAGTGGCGGACGGGTGAGTAACGCGTGAGTAACCTGCCTTGCACAAGGGGATAGCCGTTGGAAACGACGAATAATACCCTATGATATGATAGCCTCGCATGAAGCTATCATCAAAGATTTATCGGTGTAAGATGGACTCGCGTCTGATTAGCTAGTTGGTGGGGTAACAGCTCACCAAGGCAACGATCAGTAGCCGGCTTGAGAGAGTGTACGGCCACATTGGGACTGAGACACGGCCCAGACTCCTACGGGAGGCAGCAGTGGGGAATTTTGCACAATGGGGGCAACCCTGATGCAGCGACGCCGCGTGATTTAGAAGGCCTTCGGGTTGTAAAAATCTTTTGTATGGGAAGAAAATGACAGTACCATACGAATAAGGACCGGCTAATTACGTGCCAGCAGCCGCGGTAATACGTAAGGTCCGAGCGTTGTCCGGAATCATTGGGCGTAAAGGGTACGTAGGCGGATAAGCAAGTTAGAAGTGAAATCCTATAGCTCAACTATAGTAAGCTTTTAAAACTGCTCATCTTGAGGTATGGAAGGGAAAGTGGAATTCCTAGTGTAGCGGTGAAATGCGCAGATATTAGGAGGAATACCAGTGGCGAAGGCGACTTTCTGGCCATAAACTGACGCTGAGGTACGAAAGCGTGGGTAGCAAACAGGATTAGATACCCTGGTAGTCCACGCCGTAAACGATGAGTGTTAGGTGTCTGGAATAATCTGGGTGCCGCAGCTAACGCAATAAACACTCCGCCTGGGGAGTACGCACGCAAGTGTGAAACTCAAAGGAATTGACGGGGACCCGCACAAGCAGCGGAGCATGTGGTTTAATTCGACGCAACGCGAAGAACCTTACCAAGTCTTGACATATTACGGCGGGGTCTAGAGATAGACTCTTACTTCTTCGGAAGACTGTAATACAGGTGGTGCATGGTTGTCGTCAGCTCGTGTCGTGAGATGTTGGGTTAAGTCCCATAACGAGCGCAACCCCTATTGTTAGTTACCATCATTAAGTTGGGGACTCTAGCAATACTGCCGGTGACAAACCGGAGGAAGGTGGGGATGACGTCAAATCATCATGCCCTTTATGACTTGGGCTACACACGTGCTACAATGGCAGGTACAGAGGGAAGCGAGACTGCGAAGTTAAGCAAAACTCAAAAAGCCTGTCCCAGTTCGGATTGCACTCTGCAACTCGAGTGCATGAAGTTGGAGTTGCTAGTAATCGCAGATCAGAATGCTGCGGTGAATGCGTTCCCGGGTCTTGTACACACCGCCCGTCACACCATGGAAGTTGGCAATACCCGAAGCCTGTGAGCTAACCTTTAGGGAGCAGCAGTCGAAGGTAGGGTCAGTAACTGGGGTGAAGTCGTAACAAGGTAGCCGTATCGGAAGGTGCGGCTGGATCACCTCCTTTCTAAGGATGAGAAGTCGACACGTCGACTTCTCATGGAGATATTTTATCTCATAGAAATAAATAAGGTTGGTTATTGTTTGGACCTGTAGCTCAGGTGGTTAGAGCGCACGCCTGATAAGCGTGAGGTCGGTAGTTCGAGTCTACTCAGGTCCACCAATCATGACCTATCACCATTTGCAAAGCAAATGGAATGAAGGTCAGACGTCGCGGCGTTTCAAAGTTTCGAAGAAACTTTGTCAGCAAGCCGACGAGTTTGGCAAAAGATAGAGTCATTAGAAACTGAACCACTTAGCATAGCTAAGATGAAAACTAAATAGCAAAAAATATTTCCAGTCAAGAAAGAAAGGGCGCAAGGTGGATGCCTTGGCACATGAAGGCTATGAAGGACGTAAGTGAACGAAAACTAGGGAGAGCTCACAAAAAGCACTGACCCCTAGGTCTCCGAATGGGGAAACCCGGCTGTGGAAGACACAGTCATTACTAAGTGAATACATAGCTTAGTAAAGCAAGACCCTGTGAACTGAAACATCTAAGTAACAGGAGGAAAAGAAAGAAAACTCGATTTTCCAAGTAGCGGCGAGCGAAAAGAAAAGAGCCTAATCCATTGAGGAATATCTAGTTAGTCGAATCATCTGGGAAGATGAACCAAAGAAAGTGAAAGTCTTGTAGACGAAAACTAAATAAACCAGGGAGGAAAGTAGCACCGGACACGAGGAATCCGTTGTGAAGATAGGGGGACCATCCCCTAAGGCTAAATACTAACATGTGACCGATAGCGAACAAGTACCGTGAGGGAAAGGTGAAAAGAACCCCGAAAGGGGAGTGAAACAGAACCTGAAACCTAGTGCCTACAAGCAGAGAGAGCTCTAAAGAGTGATCTCGTACCTTTTGTAGAATGGGCCAGCGAGTTATCGTATATAGCAAGGTTAAATCTTTAAGAGATGAAGCCAAAGCGAAAGCGAGTCTTAATAGGGCGAATAGTTAGATGCGATAGACCCGAAACCGGGTGATCTATCCATGGTCAGAGTGAAGGTGAAGTAAAATTCACTGGAGGCTCGAACCGGGTACGGTTTAAAACGTATCGGATGAACTGTGGATAGGGGCGAAAAACCAAACGAACTCGGATATAGCTGGTTCTCCTCGAAATAGCTTTAGGGCTAGCCTTTGATTAAGATTTAAGGAGGTAGAGCACTGAATGGTCTAGGGCGGCTTACCGTACCAAAACCTATCAAACTCCGAATGCCAAAAAATCAGATCAAGGAGTCAGACTTAGGGGGATAAGCTTCTAAGTCGAAAGGGAAACAGCCCAGACCGACAGCTAAGGTCCCAAAATCTGGATTAAGTGGAAAAGGATGTGAACCTACTAAGACAACCAGGACGTTGGCTTAGAAGCAGCCATGCATTTAAAGAATGCGTAATAGCTCACTGGTCAAGTGGGTTTGCGCCGAAAATGAACGGGGCTAAAATCCAGTACCGAAGCTTCGGATTGATAGAGAATTTAAAATTGCTATCAACTCAAACAAAAGAGAAAAGGTAAAACTTAGACGGAAATATTAAAAAAACAATCAAGATAAAACGAGTTATCAATAAACTAATTACGCAAAACAAGTAAAAGGTAAGTTGTAAACTACGAAATCACCAAACAATCGCATAAAGAAATATGCAACTGGTTAAAAACGTCAAAGTATTTACCAGCAATTTTAATTTCTCTATCAGTGGTAGAGGAGCATTGTATGGGCGAAGAAGCATAAGCGAAAGCACGTGTGGAGCGCATACAAGAGAGAATGCTGGCATGAGTAGCGAGAAGGGATGTGAGAATCATCCCCGTCGAAACCCTAAGGATTCCTGAGCAAGGCTCGTCCCCTCAGGGTAAGTCGGGACCTAAGGCGAGGCCGAAAGGCGTAGCCGATGGATAACAGGTTTAAATTCCTGTACCGCTTAAAGTCGCTATAGAGAAGTGATGACGCAAGAGGATAAGCTAAGCTAGCTGATGGATGCTAGTCTAAAAAGTGAGGCTGTCATGTAGGCAAATCCGCATGACACAAGGCTAAGCTTTGATAGGTATCGAAAACACAAGTAGAGAAGTAGCTGATTTCAAATTGCCAAGAAAAGTCACTATCAAGACCAAAGCGCCCGTACCAAAACCGACACAGGTAGGGAGGTAGAGAATACCAAGACGCGCGGAAGAACCTTTGTTAAGGAACTCGGCAAAATGTCCCCGTAACTTCGGGAGAAGGGGAGCCAGAGCGATCTGGCCACAGAAACCAGGCCCAAGCGACTGTTTACCAAAAACACAAGTTTCTGCAAAATCGAAAGATGAAGTATAGGAGCTGACACCTGCCCGGTGCTGGAAGGTTAAGGGGAAGGCTTAGCATAAGCGAAGGCTAGAACTTAAGCCCCAGTAAACGGCGGCCGTAACTATAACGGTCCTAAGGTAGCGAAATTCCTTGTCGGGTAAGTTCCGACCCGCACGAAAGGTGTAACGATTTGGGCACTGTCTCAACAAAGGATCCGGTGAAATTGTAGTAGTCGTGAAGATGCGACTTACCCACGCTAGGACGGAAAGACCCCGTGGAGCTTTACTGTAGGCTGATATTGGACTTTGAGATTAGACGTACAGGATAGTTGGGAGACTTTGAAACACGCACGCCAGTGTATGTGGAGTCACCCTTGGGATACCAACCCTCTAATATTAAAGTTCTAACGATGACCCTTGAATCAGGGCATCGGACATTGTCAGTTGGGCAGTTTGACTGGGGCGGTCGCCTCCCAAAAAGTAACGGAGGCGTTCAAAGGTTCGCTCAGAATGGACGGAAACCATTCGTAGAGTACAAAGGCAGAAGCGAGCTTAACTGCAAAACCTACAAGTTGCGCAGAGTAGAAATACGGACTTAGTGATCCGGTGGCACCGCATGGAAGGGCCATCGCTCAACGGATAAAAGCTACCCCGGGGATAACAGGCTTATCTCCCCCAAGAGTCCACATCGACGGGGAGGTTTGGCACCTCGATGTCGGCTCGTCTCATCCTGGGGCTGAAGTAGGTCCCAAGGGTTGGGCTGTTCGCCCATTAAAGAGGCACGCGAGCTGGGTTCAGAACGTCGTGAGACAGTTCGGTCCCTATCCAGCGTGGGCGTAAGAAATTTGAGAGGATCTGTCCCTAGTACGAGAGGACCGGGATGGACACACCGCTGGTGTACCAGTTGTTCCGCCAGGAGCATAGCTGGGTAGCTACGTGTGGAATTGATAAGTACTGAAAGCATCTAAGTACGAAGCAGGCCTCAAGATAAGATTTCTCAGAGTAGGTAAAGAAAATACCTTTGATAGGTCCAAGGTGTAAGTGCAGTAATGTATTAAGCTAATGGATACTAAACTTTAAATCTTGACTGGAAATATTTATTGCTATTTAGAAGGTTTAATAATAAATTAATTTAGACTGATTATTCAGTCTTTTTTTGTACTTATTTTTATATAGTCGTGGGCTCCCTAAGCTTTCTATGAAAGCTTGGCTAGGAACTTACGGACCAATCCTAAGGATAACAATCACTTAGAATCGAGAAGTTTAACTCGACTGCTATTTAGTAAGATAGACTGACAATTTATTTTTTTGCAAAATTTAGCTTATTATATAAGAAATATATCTCTCTAAACTTTACACTTAGCCTTGCTTATCATAAATATAGGCTTTTTAGCTAGGATGGGTATATGTATAAACTTGAAGAATCTTTGTGACAAAGAGAGCTTAATAATTGGGGGACGTTTTTAATTTCTATAAGTATATTTATCTGGTATTCGATATAACTTTTTATCTAATAAAACTATTTCTGATTTAGTCTATATTTTTTAATCAAATATTTTTTTAATTATTAAGGAAAAATATATAACAAGCTAGGCAGATCTTTTCCTCTAGCATATTTTCTTATAATTTTAATTTCTGCTCTTTGGATTTCCTTGCTATATATTAAATATCATATTTTTTAAATTTCTAAATTTTAACTTTGACGAAAGTGTTTTCTTTTAGTTAAGATATTTTTACTAGTGATTTTTTATAGATATTGTTCGAGTTTTATATATTTTTTCTTTCAGAACTAGAATTTTAGGCTCCTATCTTGATATATATAATATAGAAATATAAATTAGTAATTTGACTAAATTTAGACACACTAGCAGATTGTTATTTTGGAGGGTATATTGATATTCTTCTTATTTGTCTTTTTACTTAAGAAGTTATTTGTTATTTTAAAGATAAATTTGTAAAATATTATTTACTTTAAATATTTTTAATGAAACTTAACTAAGAAAACATTTTCATAAATTGACAATGGTATTTAATTATGTTACATTTATTTATATATAAAATATTTTATGGTTTGTTTCTTGGAGTAAAGGAGTTAGTTATGAAATTGAAAAACAAGGTAGGAGCGCTTCTTCTTGCTTCTTCTTTCATCTTACCTTCACTTGTAGCTTTATTTCCTAATCAGTCTTTTGCAGATGACGATTATGAATACGATATCTACATTTATGAAGGTGAAGATTTAGAAGAAAGTGATGACCTTACTGAAGAGCTTTTAGAGGCTAATGAAATAGATCTTGACCAAATTAATGAAGATTATGATCTGGGTCTAAGTGATGAAGAGTTAAGACAAGAGGCTTCTGTTCTCATGGGGGCAAGAATAGAAGAAGATAAGGCTTACGAAATCCCTTTGATGAAGGAGGCGGAGAATGAATTAGCTTTATTGTCGGCTGATAGGGCTATTGATTTACCTAGCAATCTCAATGTGGATAATCCTCAACAGTTTTTCTATATAGGGTCAATTGGGGTTAGGATTCAGCTTTTAAGAATGGTTTCTAGCTTTATTAATGAAATGACTACGGTTAATATCTACAAGATTCAGGAAGCTCACAACTTGACTGCTCAGATTTGTTTTGAAGCTGTTATGGTTGCTATAAATCCTTTCAATGGAAGAAAAGATGTTCTTAGAGCTATAGATAAGTTTGATTCTAATAGAGAAAAGATTAGAGCTATGAGAGATATGACTTCTGGAGATCTGGCAACAGTTTATGTGAAAAGACTTATGAATAAGAATATAAGGGAAGCCAGAAAGATTTATAATAGGTCATTTTACCAAGGAGATTATGGAATTGCTGGCAAGGAAGCCTATATACAAAATATTTTTAAGGCAGAGGTTAATGATATAGCAAGAGAAGTCAACAAGAAAATCACCTTCGGTCAGCTATTAGAGCTTGATGCGAGACTTAAGTCTGCTACTTCCTCAGTGCTTTTATCTAATGAGGTCCTTGCTAGTAACATCTGGCTAAGGGATGTGATTCAGCCAGAGATTAATAGACAAAATAGGTTGAAGTCAAGATATAGACCTAAGATTAGCCAGGAAGATTTTGATATATGGCAAAGGTTGGTTAAGACTTTGACTGATAGAAGACGTGAAAGAGATATAAAGTATGAGGAAGTTGCAGATGCGGTTTATGATCTATGGGATTTTAATTCTTCCCTGTTAGATAAATATCCCGAAGTCTTTAGTGGGGAAGAGTTAGGTGCTTTCGATTTATATCTTCCACAAACAACTATCGAACCTTACCAAGTTGCAAGCATAACTTGGCTCGTATCACCAACTTTTGATAAAATACCAGCTGGTATGCAGGCTTCTGGATCTAGTATAATTATTGGATTTGGAAGTCAGAAAGCCCAACGTGGTCCTTATGAATCTTATGTAAGTCAAAGGGCAAGTCTGAGGGATGAAATTGTTACTACTAGTATGGATGGTGAGAATCCGGATCTTATATATCCTGATTTTACTAATCCAAATTAGTATAAATCAAATTGTAACTATAGTGAGTATTTAGGAGGAAAATACTATGAAGAAAAAAATCGCCGCTATGGCACTTGCTGCTGCTATCCTAGCTAACGTAATTTCACCTACAATAGCAAGTGCTGACAATGAAGAAGTTACTGATATGGGTCAATATTCTTTAATCGAAGAATATGAGAAAAATTTCCCACAAATGTCTCAAGAAGATGAGCTAGAAGGAGCTACACTTTTAGAGAATAATCAAGTAAAAAATGTACCTTTGATGAAAGCTTATCAGGAAGATCTGATAACTCTTGCAGAAGATAGGTCTTTTGATCTACCACCAGCTGCCCAAAAGTTCAATGCTGAAACAATTTATGACCTAGATTCTATTGCTCCAAGAATCAAACTTCTAGGACTTACAGGAATTTTCATCCACAGATGTTCTACAGAATTAGTCTATAAGGTTCAAGCTGCTCACAGCAAGGCCGCAGGTGAGGTTGCAGTTGCTATAATTACTGCTCTAAATCCTTTCGCATCAGTAGATGAAATTGAACAAGCTTGCGAGAGAATATCAAATGTAATGGATGAATTGGTGCAAATGCCAGACTTGACAGCTGATGACTTTGCAACTATTTATCTAAAAAGAGTATTTAATAAGTCTCTTTCAGATGCAAGAAGACTACAAAACAACTACTATAGGGACGATCTTTCAGAAGTAGGAGTAAAGGGTAAGAGAGAATTTGTAAGAAACTCTCTAAGAAAAGAAATCGATGATATTAGCCGTGAAAGTAGGAAACAAATTCAAGTTAAAAATCTTATAGAATTAGATGCAAGATTAAAATCTTCTTGTATCCAAGCCTTACTTGAAGAAGACATCTATGCTAGTCCAAAATGGCTAAGCGGAACTATAGATAAGCAACTTAACGAAATGAGAACTATCAGAAGTAAGACTAATAGATATCTATCAAATGAAGATAAGGCAAATTTTGATAAAGAACTTAGAAAAGCAACTGATGTAAGAAGAGCAAGAGACGTTTCTTATCAAAGAGCTGCAGAAGGTATTTATATTTTAAGAGATTATATAACTGATTTGAGAGAAAAATATCCAGAAGAGTTTGAATCAGCCCTAGCTCTAAGAGACGGTGAAGCTATAACATGGAGAGAGTTTAATGTACAATCACAAACTCCAGATCCTGCAAGGATAGCAAAAATCCTTTGGTTAAATAACCCATCATTCGACTTCTTACCAGATGGATTTAATCCAAGTGATAACAACGATATAATTGTTGGATTTGGACATGACACTGACGAAATTGAATATGGTTCCTATGAAACTTACACATACAATAGGGATAGGTTAAGAGCATCAGAGGAGACAATAGTTCCAGACTTTGGAGAGGAAGAAAGTGAAGAGGCCGAAGTTGATGATGGATATCTAATATTTGATTTTAACTAAGTAAATAAAAAACTATTAAATAAAAGCTGTTTGAAAAATGTTTAGTGGACTTCTATATATTTTTTAACAGCTTTATTTATAATTGGAGGGAAAATGAAAAAAATAGCAAAAATCAAAGCTAGTTTATTATCTTTGATTATAGCCACTACAGCTCTTTCTCCTAGCTATGCGCAGGAAGAGACTTATAATAAGGATTCTATAGTCGACTTTGAAAATGTTGATCAAAGTCTATACCTTGAAGAAGATGAAATAATAGACGATAAAAAAATAGATAATGACAATTTTAATAAAGAACCAATCGTATCAAGAGCCATAAAAGAAGACCCTTATGAAATTTATACTGATTATTCTGCGATTGATAGATCGACAATGAGGAAATTTTTCCCAAATGTATTCTTTAGGTCTGTAAGTAGCTTCAATGCAGACATAGCTAGCAATCCCTTATATGATTTAAGAGATGAGGGAAGGGTAACCTCGGTTAAAGACCAAGGACCAAACGGATCTTGTTGGGCTTTTGCTACATATGGATCTGCTGAATCAGTTCTAATGCCTTATGAGAGGATGGACTTTTCTGAAAAACATATGAGAAATACTCATGGTTTTGACTGGGGCCCAAGTGAAGGGGGAACTAGGACTGTATCAACAGCATATCTTGCAAGAAGATCTGGGCCAGTTCTTGAAAAGGATGACCCCTATGATATATATGGGACGAATTCTCCAGAAAACTTACCTGTAGCTAAGGAACTAACTAGGGCTATCTTTATTCCTGATAGGAGAGATTCAAATGATAATCAACTCCTTAAGAAAATGATTATGGAAAATGGTGGAGTCTACTCTGCTGTTATGGGAGGAGATGAACATCTTAATAAAACAACCATGGCCCACAATTACCAAGGATCAGCTGCCCCAAATCATGCCATAACTATAGTTGGCTGGGATGATAATTATTCTAGAAAAAACTTTAAAATAACCCCTCCTGGAGATGGAGCTTGGATTTGCAAAAACTCTTGGGGTACTGGCTGGGGCAAGCAAGGTGGCTACTACTATGTATCATATTATGATAAAAATATAGGTAGCCAAAACTCCCAATACATCCTTGAAGACATAAAAGAAAATGAAAAAATATGGCAGTACGATAAGCTGGGAATGACAAGTCAAGTAGGACTTGGCGAGGAATCTTACTATGCCAATGTGTTTGGACCAACTGAAGAGGATATTTACTTAAGAAATGTTGGTCTATGGACTTCTGCTAATAATTGTGAATATGAAGTTTTTATCAATACTAATGTCGATCAAAATGGAGGTCTAGCCCACAAGGAATCAATTGCTTACGGGACTATGGAATATGCCGGTTACGAAAAAGTAAGGGTAGACGATACTTTTATTCCTAAAGGATCGAAATTTGCAGTTATTGTTAGGATGAAGACTCCTGGTTACAGGTATCCTATTCCTATAGAACGTCCTATAAAGGGATTTTCCTCTAAAGTAGATGCTAGTAGCGGACAGTCTTTTGTAAGTAAAGATGGCCAGAAATGGACAGACCTTACAGATCAAATTAAAAATGCCAATGTTTCTCTAAAAGCTTTTACTGTTTCAAAAGACCATATAGATGATGATAGCAATATAGAAAATAAAATAACTAGCATCAAGTTTAAAGAAAAAGAAAAACTGATGAAAATTGGAGCAGAAGAAAAAATAAAGGTCGATATTGAGCCTCAAGATAGTGATCCTAAAGATATAAGATGGGAAAGTTCTGATAGAACAGTTTGTAGAGTTGATAGCGAAGGAAATATCAAAGCAGTAGGCTACGGAGAGTGTGTAATTAGTGCTAGAGCTAAGTCTTCAAGCAAGGTCTTTGATACAATGCGAGTTAAAGTAGATGAAGCAGATGCAGAGTTTAAGGCTAACATTATAACTGATAAGATGAACTATCTACAAGGTGAAAAGCTTGCCGTAAATGTCTCTATGAGAGATCAAGATCAAAACCAGATTGCAAACAAAGATTTAACTTGTGAGATAGTAACAAGTCACAATCAAAAGTTTAATTACAAGCTCAAAACCAACCTAACTGGAGAAGCTAACTTTAACGTTAGGCTAGATAATAATGCAGCTATAGGAAAGTATAAGCTAAACATTTATTATAAAGATAAATTAATCGGTATCAATACCTTCAATGTTGAAAGCAAAGACTTCACTCCAAGTATAGAAAATCCTCTTTTTGTAACAAACACTTTAGAAAGAGAAGCTATTAGACCAAAAGATGACCTAAGACTTGTAAGTACTGTTACTGATAAATACAAGGAAATTAAAAGATACGCTAAGGTCAATATGACCCTTATAAGCCCTAGCAATAAAGAAACGAAAAGACTAATCTACACGGATAGAAACGGTCAAGCAATCTTCGATATTGATGGAGAAGACCTATCTGAAGAAGGTAATTACAAAATAAGAATCGATGCTAGCTTGTCAGGTTTTGATGATTTCACAGAAACACTTGACCTAAAAGTAGACTCTAACACTCCTCTAATGGAAAAATTAGACCTAGATATAAAGATGGACAAGAATGAATTTATGTTAGGGCAAGATAAGGTAAATGCAGAATTTTTAGTAAGCCATAATAATGAAGCTATCAGAGATGCAAATGTCAGGGTAAGTCTTACAGATTCTAATCAAAAGTCCTATGATCTTGACCTAAAAACTGATGAAAATGGTAGGGCAAACTTCTCTATGGACCTAACAGCTGCCAATATAACTGGAGTTTATAAATTAGAAGCTACTGCCTACAAGGAAGGCTATTATGATACTAGTAAGTATACAGAATTCTTTGTCAAAAAAGATGGTAAATTCTTAAATATATCCTTTGATTCTGCCAAAAAAGACTATAAGTTAAATGAATCAGCCTATATAAAAATTCAAGTTAGAAATGAAAATAACGAGCCTAAGAGAAATGCTTCTGTAGAAGTAACCATAACCGATCCAAACCAAAAGGAAACTACGATGAGGAAGGTTACAGACTACCAAGGCTATGTATTTATTTATCTAACTCCAAAGTCAAACACATCCAAGGGTGAATATACAATAAAAGCCTACACAAGTGCCTACAACTACCCATCTACATCATCGACCTATAAGCTTAGATTTGGTGATGATGAAATAGACTATAGGCAGTTAAAGCTTGATATAAAAAACAAAAAGGAAGAATATTATGAAGACGAAAAGGCTAAGATATTCTTCAAGAGTCTAGACGAATATGGAAATCCTGTAGGAAATTCAGAAATTGGTGTATCAGTTAAGACAGCTGATGGAAATATATTGATTGACAAGACTAGTACAGATGATAAGGCAGAAGGATCTTGGGAATTTAAACCAGATCTAAAAGCAGGAACTTATACTATTAGTCTAAAGGCCAATAAGTCAAACTTTAAGTCCGAAACTCAATCTATTAGCTTTAAGGTAAAAGAAAGAGAAAAGCTTGATAGGATTAAGGCAGACATTAACTTTGATAAAAATATATACGAAGAAGCAGGGAAAGTACCTGTAGCTATCAAGATAAAGGATGAAAATGATAAAATTCTTCCGGATGCTACTATCAATATCAAAATCACTGATAGAAAAGAAAATAAGGAAGTAAAACTAGTAACTGATAAAGAAGGAAAGGCAAGATTTGACCTAGACCTTAATACTAGGGGCAAGTATGAATTAGATTTTGCTATTAGTAAAGATGGATACGAAAATCTAAGCCAAAGAGAGTTGATATTCTTAACATCTCATAAAATACCTAAGGCAGAAAAGAAGGCTTATGAAAAGATAAAAGCTAAAGATCTTAAAGACTTCTTAGATAAAGAAAAAGCTTTGGTCATTGATACCAGAGACAGATCAAGTTATGAAGAAGCGAGTATTGAATCTTCAATCAACATTCCTTACAAGGATAAAGACCTAGATAAATTTCTAGATTATTTAAACAAGCAATCTAAAATACTCCTAGTAGGAGATAGGCATGATATAGACGGCTTGTTAGAGAAAGTTAAAGAAAAAGAATTTGAAGAAGTCTATGAAATAGAAGAAGGCATAGATGAATATCTTAAGATAAGTGGCCTATCCGACTATAAGACATGCGATATCAATGTCAATATTCCAAACAATAGAGTTAGGAGGAAAGATATCGTAGAGGTGAATGTTGAAATAAAAGATAGGGATAGCAAGAAGGGACTTTCGAATAGAAATATAAAATATACCCTAACAGATCCTTTTGGAAGAAAAGTATCTTATAATAGACAGACTGATAAGTATGGACGCCATCTACTAAGGATTGGAACTAATGATAGGACCAGCCTTGGCAAGTATAATGTCAAAATTCAGCTTCTAGATACAGATTATAAAAATCCTTACACGACGAGAGACTATGAAGTAATAGATCAAAATACACCACGTGACCTACAAATGAAGGCAGATATAAAGACAGATAAGAATGTCTATGAACTAGGAGATAGGGTCAATGTAACAATAAGTGCAAAAGATTTGAACGATTCCTTAATTGATAAGGTAAGTGCTAGGGCAAGTCTTGTAAATCAAAATGATGAAGTAATGGATGAAATAGAGGAGATGTCAGATGATAAGGGAAATATTAAGTTAAGTTTTAATACATCTGATAGATATGCTCTAGGAAAATACAAGATAAAGATTTATTTAAATAGAGAGGGCTTTAGTGAATACAAAAAAGATCTCGATATACAAATAGGTGATTCTAAAGAAACAGATGAAGAAGAAAAACCTGATGATAAAGATGATGAAAAACCAAAAGATTCTGATGACTCAAAGGAAGATGATAAAAAGGATGAAGAAAAACCAATCAATCCAATAGATGTAGAAGTAAAAGAGCAAAACTTCCCTCTATCCTTTGACGGAGCAGAAGCCCTTGACTTTTTCACAGCAACTGACGATCTAACAAGGATAAATGTCAAAAACAAATATGCCTATAATTATAGCAACTTTGTCCTATACAATACGGACAACAAGGCTATGAAGATAAAAGACATAATAGACGGGAAAAGACCAAGCATCTTTTTAATGGGTGATAGACTTGATTCTACATCAAGGGCTATGTTTGAAAATTCATCCTTGATAAATGACGAAGCCTTTAACTTCATAAACGTAGTGACTAACGGTAGCGTGAGAGACCTAGAGGAAATAAGCAAGGGCAAGGTTTATAGAGATAATTTCTATAGGGGGAATTCTATAAATGGACAATTTAGGTCTAATAAAAACCAAGTAGTAATCCTTGATAAAAATGGGGCTATGATTAATGTATTCCCATATAAGTCAAACTATGAATTATTAAAAAGATTTAATATGTCAAATGGTTACTACGCAAGTAAGGATGACTATAAACTTCTAGGAGAGGAAAACTTCCCAGAAGAATATCCTATGTCTCTTGATCAAAGAAACGATAGGGACGACTACGAAGGTGTTGATGAAAACGAACTAAGATACAATGGAAATTACGGTCATGATTTTTCCAAGATAGATTTACTCAAAGGAGATAACTCTAGGATTAATATAAGATTAATTGGAGAAAATAAAACAAAAATTCTTTTAATAGGAGACTATAGGAAGGAAGAAACTATCAAAATGTGGGAAAATGCCAATTATATCAAAGATGGTAAATTCGATCTAATCAATGTTTCCTTCCTAGGAAGTCAAGCTGCTATTAATAGAGAAAAAGAAAGATTTGGATCTTTGTGGAATGTTAAGGATGAAATCTACATGTCTCCTGCCTTTAACTTAGCTTTCAATACACAAAAGCCAAGCATTGTAGCTATAGATAAGAATGGAAGATTATTATTTAGTAAGTCCTACGAGACTAATGAAGATATCAAATACGTAATCGATAGAACAGTCGATACCTTTGCAGTAGAAGAAACTGTAACTGATTTCTATAGAGAAAAAGAAGATTTGGATATCTTAGAAGAAGTTGAAGATAGAGAAGAAGACCCTAATAAAATTTATCCAATGACCCTCGAGCAAAGGGATGAGAGAGGTGACTATAGGATCTTTGAGCCAAATGAGAAAGAAATCAGCAAAAAATATTACGGTAAAGATATGAATATGTACTTGATGGGAGATATGGATGGAGAATATTCCTACATCAAAGGCTTCCTATCTAGTGATATAAATGTATTCTTAGTAGGTTCTCCTAATGACAAGAGGTCAAGAATAATGTGGAAAAATTCTTATTATCTAGATAGAGAAACTATAAATCTAGTAAAAATATCTAATTATGGTGGTCTAGACGATCTATATACAATGTTTAAATCTTATGACATGAACGATGTAGCTGATAATTTCTACTTTGGTGGAGAGAAATTCGACTTTGACAAGGAGCTTTCAAGTCCATATGTTCTAGTAGTAGATAAAGACGGTAGATTATTGTTTGCAATGAGCTACAGGTCCAATGAAGATATAGAAAATCTAGTAAATAGATCTCTTAGAACAAAATATTCAAGTGAAAAGCAGGAAGAAAACTTCCCACAAATAGGAGATTTGAAAATATCTACAGATAACAGAGACCATGAACCAGCATATGTCGAAAGTACAGAAATTGAGGGAGCCTTTCCTCTAACTTTCGAGCAAAGATCAGCTAGGGGAGACTATGATGGTTTAAGAGATAGTGAAAAGCTCGCTAATAAGAGATACTACGGAAGGGATATCAAAAATATCAACCTTCTGGGTCTTGATAATAAATACTCAAGAATTTCTGCTATTCAAGATGATAATCTTACCCTCCTAATGCTAGGAGACTACAAGGAAGAGTCCACTCGAGATATGTGGCTTGATACCAAGGACTTAGTTAGTGATGATTTCTCAATTAAACTTATAAATACTATAGGGTCTACTAGACTTTTAGCAGAAAGTATAGAAGAAAATGAACTGGATATAGATGAAATATATACTAATGGAAATTCCATATTTTATCTAAATACTAGAAGAAACAACACCATAGTAGCCATAGATTCTGAAGGAAAGGTAGTCTTTATAAAAGATTATGATGACCTAGATGATATCAAATATGTGCTCGATAGATGCATAAATACAAAATACACAAGAGATATAGTATCAACACAAATTCCAGATTTGTTTGATGTATCATTCGAGTAGAGTAAAGGGGATAGAAATATCCTCTTTTTCTTGTTAGAAATCTTCTAATATGATATTATTTACTTAAGTAAAGAAATGAAAAGAGGATATATGAAGGTTTATAAATAAGGCATATTAGCCTATATGTAATACAGAAATTAAGTTTATTTTGCCCATGGTGAAAAACTCCGACATATTAATGGCACCATGTGATGATAAACTAAGATAGAGCTAATATCGATTTTTACCAAAAATGGAATAATTTAATAATAATTTTACTGAATGTAATCTGTAGTCAATGGTACAAGTTACTTTAGTCTTATTTATTATACTGTCTCAATTTAAAAAATTAATATATATTAATATCTATTTTTCTAATCGCGTATAATCCTAAAATTAATACAAGCAAATCAAACCAAGCTCATAATTAGTACTTTGTAAAATAAAAAATAAATACAATTGAGATTTTACACATTAAAAAATACTTGACAAGGTTAGTTTACAAAGGTAAACTAATTTTAAATAATACGTTTACGATTGTAAACAACAAGGAGGAAAAAAGAATGAGTACACCAGTAGCTAGTACCCATATAACTGATGCTGAGTGGGAAGTCATGCGTGTGATTTGGGCAAATGATCGAGTAACTAGTAAAAAGGTCATTTCCGTATTGAAAGAAAAAATGGACTGTACACAATCCACTATCAAAACGATCTTAGGTCGATTAGTTGAGAAAGGCGTACTAAATACAGAGCAGGAAGGTAGAAAGTTTATTTACACTGCCAATATTGAAGAGAAAGAAGCCGTAAGGGATTATGCAGAAGATATTTTTAACCGTATTTGCCGAAAAAAAGTCGGGAATGTAATAGGAAACATCATTGAAGATCATGTCTTAAGCTTCGATGATATAGATCGACTAGAAAAAATATTAGAGATGAAAAAATCTTTCGCAGTAGAAGAAGTGGATTGCAATTGTCCAGAAGGACAATGCGAATGTCATTTACATCATCATTAAGAATAAGGAGGAATTTAAAATGAACAATAACAACAAACATTCATCCCACAGTCACCATAATCATGGCGACATGGATCATTCAAAACATGAGCACGTAAGCACGGAAGAACATGGAGACCACAAGAATCAACATCACGACCATCATGCTAGGCATAACCACAGTGGGCACGGAGGGCATGACCACCATCATCACGGTAACTTTAAGGAACTTTTCTTAAAGTCATTACCACTAGGAATCATTATTATGCTCTTATCCCCTATGGCTGGGTTTGACCTACCATTCCAGTTTACTTTTCCATATTCTGATATTGTAGTAGCTATTTTATCTACTATATTAATTATTTATGGTGGACGTCCATTCTATCATGGGGCAGTTGAGGAATTTAAACAAAAAGAACCTGGAATGATGGCTCTCGTTTCTTTAGGTTTGAGTGTTTCATATGTATATAGTATTTATACTGTTATCAATAGATACGTGACAGGTGGCAACGTGATGGACTTTTTCTTTGAATTTGCTTCATTACTATTAATCATGTTATTAGGTCACTGGATTGAGATGAAAGCTATTGGAGAAGCAGGAGATGCACAAGCAGAATTGGCTAAGTTAGTGCCGAAAGATGCTCACGTTGTATTAGAAGATGATTCAATTGAAACACGTCCAGTTGCTGACTTAAAAGTAGGTGATTTAATTCGTGTTCAAGCCGGAGAAAATGTACCGGCAGATGGAACTATCGAGCGCGGAGAATCACGTCTAAATGAAGCTCTTTTGACTGGGGAATCTAAATCAATTAAAAAAGGACCTGGCGATGAAGTGATCGGGGGCTCGACAAATGGGGAAGGGGTTCTTTATATTAAAGTACTTGAGACAGGTGATAAGTCCTTTATCTCTCAAGTACAGGATTTAATCAGCCAAGCTCAAAGTCAACCTTCTCGTGCAGAAAATATTGCTCAAAAAGTTGCGGGGTGGCTCTTCTATATTGCGGTAACTGCCACACTAATAGCTTTTGTAGTATGGATGCTTATAGCGGATATTCCAACGGCAGTAAAATTTGCTATCACAACATTAGTTATAGCTTGTCCGCACGCCTTGGGTCTGGCTATTCCATTGGTAACCGCCCGTAGTACAAGCTTAGGAGCTAGCCGTGGCTTATTAGTAAAAGACCGCCAAGCCTTAGAAATAGCTCAAGATGCGGATGTGATGATTTTAGATAAAACAGGTACTTTAACAACTGGTGAGTTTAAAGTTTTAGATGTAAAACTTCTTAATGACAAATATACAAAGGAGGAAATCATTGCCTTACTGGCAGGTATTGAAGGAGGGTCTAGTCACCCTATTGCTCAATCAATTATAAGCTTCGCCAACCAAGAAGGTATAAGTCCAGTATCCTTTGATTCCATTGATGTAATTTCCGGTGCTGGCGTAGAAGGTAAAGCCAATGGGCACCAATACCAATTAATCAGTCAAAAAGCATACGGACGTAATCTAGATATGGATATTCCAAAAGGAGCAACCCTCAGTGTCTTAGTAGAAAACGATGATGCCATTGGTGCTGTAGCTTTGGGGGATGAATTAAAAGCAACCAGTAAAGAATTAATAAAAGCTCTTAAAAATAACAATATAGAGCCAATTATGGCAACAGGTGATAATGAAAAAGCAGCTCAAGGAGCGGCAGAAGACTTAGGGATTGAATATAGATCAAATCAATCTCCACAAGACAAATATGAGTTAGTAAAAACACTTAAAGATGAAGGAGAAAAAGTTATCATGGTAGGTGACGGTGTTAATGATGCCCCTTCTCTTGCCTTAGCAGACGTTGGTATAGCTATAGGCGCTGGAACCCAAGTGGCATTGGATTCAGCTGATGTCATCTTGACTCAATCTGATCCTGGAGATATTGAATCATTCATTGAATTAGCACACAAAACAACTCGTAAAATGAAACAAAACCTCTTTTGGGGAGCCGGCTATAACTTTATAGCTATCCCTCTAGCTGCAGGAATTTTGGCTCCTATTGGTTTCACATTAAGCCCTGCAGTAGGAGCAATCCTAATGTCTGTGTCAACAGTCGTAGTAGCAATTAATGCTATTTTATTAAGATTAGATTCAAATTAAAATGATTGTTAGTATATAGAATCTTTGAAAACCCTTAAATTATAAATAATCGATAGTTTTACAAGAAAGGAAGAGATGTAAGTACCCTGGAAATCATCTCTTTCTTTTTATTGTTTCAATTGTCAAATTAACCTAGACAGAATACACTAAATTCATAAATTCTTCTACTCTTCATTGGTAGAAGTTTTACTTCTAAAGTTTCATCTTTGAACCTTCTGTAGAGTGTTCTTGAACTCAATTATAGTTTTATTTCACCTCTACCTATTATTACATCAGGAGTCCATCCTTTACTTACTTTATCAAGAACATAATCATATTCTTTACCGCTTAATTGTTTGGCTTTGACTTCATATTTAGACTTATTTTTCTTGTGGTTTTCATGGTAGTCTTGTATACTTAAACTTTTTTAGCCAATTTATTACATTATATATGGTTTGTCTTGCTCTTGATAAGTATTTTGCTATATTTATAACTTTTTCTCCAGATTTATAGTATTGCTCTATCCAAATTAACTCTTTTATGATGAGATGATATCAAATATGTGCTCGATAGATGCATAGATACAAAATGCACAAGAGATATAGTATCAACACAAATTCCAGATTTTTTTGATGCATTATTCGATTAGAGTAAAGGGGATAGAAATATCCTCTTTTTCTTGTTAGAAATCTTCTAATATGATATTATTTACTTAAGTAAAGAAATGAAAAGAGGATATATGAAGATTAATAAAAAACTTGTAGGATCTGCCTTAGTCTTGGCTCTCCTACTACCAGATATAGCCTATGCTGCTGAAGTTGTAATGTATGATGATTCTAATATAGATGAGATCTTTGAAGAAGTTGAAAGACCTAAGGAAAATACAGAAAATGGCAATAACGGAAATGGAAGTTCTAATATAGAAAAGCCAAATCCAGGAGAAAATAAAGATGAAGAAACAATAGTAAGCGAAGAGGAAGTGGACAAAATAGTTGAACAGTTAAGTCCAGAAAGCCAGGCTATCTTAGATGAGTCAGATATCTATCCAAAAGTTTCTGTCTATGAGAAAGTAGTAGATATGAGCGAGTATCAAAATCCTAAGAATATTGACTATGATAAACTTGCAAACTCCATAGATGGAGCAATTCTTAGGACATCTATTAGACAAAAGGATAAAAGCATAAGTAAAGATAAGAAAATAGAAACTCATTATGCCGAGCTTAATAAAAGAGATATCCCTATGGGCTTCTATCATTATTCAAGGGCGATAAATGAGAAAGAGGCTATAGAAGAAGCAAACTATGTCCTAGATATAGTAAGAAATAAAAAAGTCTCCCTACCTATTTATATAGATATTGAGGATAACGATAGACAGGCCAAGGCTAGTAAGAAAGAGATTACTGCCGTGGCAGATGCCTTTACCAAGGCTATCAGGCGAAATGGCTATGTGGCAGGAATTTATTCTTATCCATGGTTTGCCAATAAATACTTGACTAAGGAAGTAAGGGATGAGAATGAGTTTTGGATAGCAGAATGGAAAAAGGACGCTCCTTATCCAAAATACAAGGATAGCCACTATGACTCATGGCAATATTCATCCAAGGGAGGAGTTTACGGCTACAAGGGAGATTTAGACAAGAACATCCTCTACAGGGACTATCCATTAATTATGACAGGAGTATCCTCTAAGGGCTTTGTCAAGGTAGCTGAAGAAGTAATCGCCGGTAAGTGGGGCAATGGTAATATCAGAAGAAAAAGATTAGAATATGCGGGCTATGATTATGCCGTAATCCAAAAAGAGGTAAATAGATTATTAAAATCAAGGAGGATTTAAAGTAAGTTATCATATTAGATTCAAGCTAGCTTTCCGAAAAACTTGATTAAAAAAAAGAATACTATAAAATAATAAAAGAGTATTAATTAGAGAATATTATAGATTGGAGATAAAGATGGCAGGAATTAAATATGATATAGTTGAAAATCTTGGAGTTCTTTCAACCAATGCCAAGGGTTGGACCAAGGAGCTTAATCTTGTTTCTTGGAATGAAAGAGATCCAAAATATGACATTCGTGATTGGAATGAAGATCACACAAGAATGAGCAAGGGCATAACCCTTACAACAGAAGAGGCCGAAGTTCTTAAAAATATTTTGGCTGATGAATTTCATTAAAGAAATCCCTCAATTGATGAGGGTTTTTTCTTTGCATGCTTTAAATATAGCCGATTTAAAGTATATTTAGAAAATAGGTGGTAATATGATTTATTTAGACTATGCAGCTACAAGCTTAAAAAGAAAAGAAATAATAGAAGAGATAATGGATGATTTTGATTCCTTCGACGCCAATCCGGACTCAACACATGGCTTAGGAAGAAAGGCTAAGAAAATCCTAGAAGAAGCTAGGGGAAAGATTGCAAAATCCATTGGAGCAGACCCTAAAAGAGTAATATTTACTTCAGGAGCGAGCGAATCTAATAATACTGTTATCAATGCCTTTAGGGGAAAGGGGATTATCTCAACAAATATAGAACACGATTCTATCCTAAATACTCTGGCAGGAGAGAAGGTGACCTATCTTGAGGCTAACAAGGAAGGCCTGGTAAGTCTAGATGACTTGAAGAGTAAAATAAGTCCAGAAACCAAACTTGTCATAGCCATGTATGTAAATAACGAGCTTGGAACAATTGAGCCAGTTAAGGAGATTGGAGCTTATCTTAAAGAAAGAGATATCCACTTTCACGTAGATGCTGTCCAAGCCTATGGCCATGTCGATATAGATGTAGACGAAATATCCTGTGACTCACTTTCCCTATCAGGTCATAAGGTCGGAGGATTAAATGGCTTTGGGATTTTGTATTTAAGAAATGACCTAGAGGCCTTTATCAAGGGAGGCGAGCAGGAAAAAAATAGAAGAGCAGGGACTTCCTTTGTCATGGGGGCCTACTCTATGGGCCAGGCCTTTGATAAAACAATAGAAGAAAGAGAAAAGATAGAAAGGATTAAAAATTATTTCCTAAAAGAGCTTTCATCTACAGGGATTAGCTACGAAGTAAATGGCAGCATAGATAAGTCAACAGATCATATAATAAATATTTATTTTCCAGAATTTAAATCGGATTTTCTATTGACATATCTAGATATCAAGGGCGTTTGTGCGTCAGCAGGATCAGCCTGTAGAGCGGGAGCGCTTGAGCCAAGTAGGGTTATAACAAATATATATGATGAGGACAGAGCCCTTCATTCGGTTAGATTTTCCTTTGGCTTTAAGAATGAACTTTCTGATATAGATTATCTAATGGAAGTTTTAAGAGAGGTGATTAAGTGAAAGAGAAAAAAGATACAAAAGTAGTAGTAGGAGTAAGCGGGGGAGTGGATTCTTCTGTAGCAGCCTTATTATTAAAGGAAGAAGGCTACGATGTAGTAGGTATTTTCATGAAAAACTGGGATGATACAGACGAAAATGGAGTCTGTACAGCTGAAGTCGACTACGAAGATGCAGTAGCAGTATGTAATCAAATAGGCATTCCTTATTATTCAATAAACTTTGAGAAAGAGTATTACGACAGGGTCTTTACCTATTTTCTTGATGAATACAAGAAGGGTAGGACTCCAAACCCAGATATAATGTGCAACAAGGAGATTAAGTTTAAGGCCTTTTTAGACTTTGCTAAGTCCTTGGGAGCAGATTATGTGGCAACTGGTCATTATGCGAGAGTGGATAGGTCAGGAGATGAAACAGTCATGCTTAGAGGCCTAGATTCCAATAAGGATCAGACATACTTCCTAAGTCAGCTTTCCCAAGAGCAAATCAAAGACGTCCTATTCCCAGTTGGAGAGCTTCAAAAAAGTGAGGTAAGGGAAATTGCCCACAAATACAAGCTTGCTACAGCCGATAAGAAAGATTCTACAGGAATTTGCTTTATAGGAGAAAGAGACTTCAATGAATTCCTATCAAACTACCTACCAGCTCAAGCAGGAGATATAGTAGATACTGATGGAAATGTCCTTGGTAAGCATGATGGATTGATGTTTCACACCATAGGGCAAAGAAGAGGTCTTGGAATAGGGGGAGAAGGAGAGGCTTGGTTTGTTTGCGGTAAGGACTTAAAGAAAAATGAACTCATAGTCTGCCAAGGAAAAAACAATCCCCTTCTTTTCTCAAATAAGCTATATGCTAGCGAGTTTTCGACCTTCACCGAGAAAAAAATTCCAAAAGAGTTCGACTGCACAGCCAAGTTTAGATATAGACAAGCCGACATCAAGGCCCATGTAAAAGTCCTGGAAGATGGTAAGGTAGAAGTGACTTACGATAGAACTAAGGCAGTAACACCAGGCCAGGCAGCTGTCTTCTACCAAGGAGAAGTTTGTATTGGATCTGCCATAATAGATGAGGTCTATAATGATGGAAAAAAAATTATTGGTATAGGTCTAATAATTTGAAGAAATACTTACTAGCTTTTGCTTTGTCGATATTAGCTACAGGAATAGCTAGGTCCTATGCTTCTGATGTTGTTTATTATGATGATTACGACCTAGACATTATATTTGAGGAATACGATAAAGAAAATGTGGAAGATCTTAATGAAGATACAGAGGAAGCTGATAGTCTAGAGGAAGAAGAAAAAAATGATAAGCTAAATGAAGAAATATCAAATATTATTAGCGAAGAAATGGATAAGGTAGACGGGTCTTATCAAGTCGCTGTTAAAACCCTTGAAGGAGATAGCGATGTTGACCTTGATTTTAGAAATACTAGTGAGTCTCTGCCTTCAGCATCAACTATCAAGGTTTTTATCGCTATCAGTGCCTATGAAAATATTGAAAGGGGATCTATAAATGAGACAGATTCCCTAAGTAATGATATACATTTAATGCTTAATAGATCTGATAATTACGCTACAAATAGGGTTATTGATGTCCTTGGAGGTTTTTCTACAGTAAATAAGACGATAGCAAAACTTACTGGATTAAATAGGACTTCTTTAAATAGGAAATTAGCACATTCCGGCAAGGAGAATATGGTAGATGTTTCTGATCTAATAATAGCTATGGAGGAGTTAAATGATCCTAAGCTTATAAGTGCAATTAACGCAGAAAAAATAAAACAAGCAATGACTAATACAAATACTAAGTCAAGTAAATTGCTTGCAAACTTACCTTCTTATGCTAGCGGAATTAATAAGTCTGGAGAAAATCCAGATAGGGGACAAGAATTAGATGTGGCTATTATAGATGTAGGATCTACTAGATTTGCCTTGGCTGTTGCTATGAAAACAAACAAATACTATGACAATGCAAATGAATTAAAAGTACTTAGAAATATGGGTGAGAGAGTTACAGAAGCCTTTTATAGGTTCGAGAAATAGATAAGAGAAAATTTAATTATCTTAGAGCATCAACAAAGCTAAGCCTGCTATAAGATAGCTATATTGGAGGCAAAACTATTGGTATTTTGATAGTGTATATTTATATTATGTAACAAACATGATCTTAGGGGATGGATTAGATATATGATTTTAAAGGATGATTATAAATTTATTGGTCCCGATTTGAGGAAAATTAGGGAAGCAAAGGGTATCAGTAGAAAGGAAATATCAGAAAAGGTCTATGTATCCGAGGAGACTATCCGTCGAATAGAAAAAGGAGAAAACGACCCTAGGCTTTCTACACTTATACCTATATGTAATTGTTTGGGAATTGAGATTGAAGATATCATAAATTCTAGTGGCTTCGAATATAACAATCTCTTATCTTTTAGAAGGGAAATCAATTATCACTTAAATAATTCATCAATTGAAAAAGCGAGACTTTTGATTTCTAATCTCAATGATATAAAAATAAAGTCAAATTTGGACTTTGAAAGAGAGTTTCATGCGACAAAACACTATTTTAATGGAATTTTAGATCTTAAGTCAACAAGGACAGTAGGATCTAGTTTAGTAGAATTCGAACAAGCACTTATTTCATTAGAAAATCGTTTTACCATTAATAGATTTAAAAACTATAAGTATGATAATTTCTCTCTAAGGATTCTTTTAGCCTTGTCCTTAGCAGAACAAAAGTTTGGCAATTATCAACTTTATGAAGATATAAACTTAGAAATAAGTAAGTATCTTAAATCTTCCCTAGAAGAGTACTTCCTCTTTTCTTATAATGTAGGCGTATATTACTATAGGGCGGGTAAAATCATAGAGTCTTTGGACTTGTGTAATACAGCTGTAAGTAAGGCCAAAAAGCTAAAGGAAGTTCCGTATCTAAATATGGTTTATTATTTGAAAGGAGTAAACCATCTAAGTCTTAACCAATTGGAAGAAGCAAAGCTTAGCTTTAACTACTGCTTAGCTTTGACTAACATATTTTCAGAAAAAGTATTAGCAGAAAGAATTGAAAAGCAAATAGATAACTTACTTTTAAATTATAGATAATATATTTAATAATCATCCACTAAAGTGTGTATTTATTTTATAAAATGACCATGGTATTATATAGACAACAAGGAGGTGGGATTATGAAACTCAAGAAAGCTATATTATTTGTATTTTTACTAACATTATCTCTAAGTTCAAATATTAATAGGGGTAAACAAGTAGCTGGAATTGATTTAGATCCAGACGATATTATCATAGACATGTTTTTTGTCAAAGAGGACGTTTCATTAATTTAATTTAGCACAAAGATATGTCATAATTGATTAAAAAATATAGGGACTCTGACTTGTATTTTACATAAGCTATGAGTCCTAAGCTTAAATCTAGAGATAAGAATTATCTCCTTAAATTAAGTCGTATCTTAGAAATTTTCTATAGGACTTAAAGAAATTTCAAGCAATTAAAAGAAATTATAAAATAATACACATTTAAAGGAGTTATCTATGAAGAAAAGTCAACTATTAGCAGCAACATTGTCAGTAGCATTATTATCAAACACAGTTGTGCCTTGCCTAGGATCAATTGCAAAGGATGATTTAAAGCTTTCAAGCGTAGCGTATGCAGCAGAAGAAGGAAATGAAAAAAATCAAGCAATTGATAAATTAGATTACCTAGGTGATTTGATTAAAGGTCTTGAAAATATAGCAGGTGGCCTTGCAGGTAACCAACTAGACTGGCTAAAATCTTTGAAGAATGCTTATGATTTTGTAAGCAAGATTGTTAAAAATGGTTTTATCGGAGCGGGACAATTAAGAGAAAAAGTTATCCCAAGAATTAACCTCCTAATAAACGTAGCTGAAACAATCACTGCAGATGCAACTGAGTTAGTAGATAGCGAGCAACAAGCTCACGTAATAATAGGATTTTCTGTAACAAGGGCTCTTCTAAAAGCAACTGATATATTCGAAAACGCTGACGGCTTGAATAAGGCAAGCGAAGATTTACTCAATTCTTTAGAGAAGGCAAGACAAGTACCAAAACTAACAGAAGATTCAAAAAGAACCCATTACACACTAGAAAAACTAGACAGAGCTATTGCAAATGCGAGAGAAGTTAGAAATAGAGAATTGAGATACAAACTAGATTCTGTAGCCCTCGCTGATGTAGATTCCGCAATCAAAAGTGCTGTAAATGTTAGAAGAAATAATCAAGCTACTGTAGGTCAAGTACAAGAAGCAACGGATGAATTAAATGCAAAAATATCAGAAGCATTAGCTTCAATTCCAGACGAGGATAAAACTGCAAGTGCTAAAGATAAGGCAGCTCTTGGTAAAGATATAGAAGATGCTAAGAAGGTCCGTGATTTTGAACTAAAGGGTAAGGTAGATTCTTCTGTAATTAGAGAATTAAATAGAGCAATTGCTGATGCCAATAGAATCTTTAGAAATGCTAGAACAACTGTAAAAGAAGCAAATGCAGCTGATGAAGAATTACTTAATGCAATCGAAAAAGCTAAGACAAATTTACTAGTGGAAGAGCCAGTAGAAGAAGAAATTCCTAGTGAAGAAGAGACTGAAGAGAATATTCCTGAAGAAAAAGTGGACGAAGAGCTTCCAGAAGAAGATTCTGACGAACATTCAGATGAAGAAGCAAGCGAAAAAGATACTCCTGCTGAAGAAAAAGTAGAAGATGAAGATAAGGCAGAAGAAGATGATAAAGAAGAAAAGACAGAAGAAGGCGAAATAGACGAAGAAGGCCTTGAAGAAATCTTAGAAGAAATAGCTGAATAATAACCTCCCCTAAAATTCAGCCATAGTATAATTTTAACCTCCAGATTAGTAAAAAGCTATGAAGGAGGTTTTCTATTTTTATAAAATTTATACAAATTTAATAGAATTTTTGTTATTATAAAATAAAAGGAGATTCTTATGAAAAAAAAGAAAATTATAATTACAAGCTTAATACTCGCCATGGCTATGGCAAATATCAATCCTAGCCTTGCAGCAAAGTCAGGTACGGAAAAGACAGAAATCAAGGAAAATGTAAAAGACGCGGTAAGAGAAACTTACGTAATAAAAGAAATAAATGATGATTCTGTAATACTTAACAAAAAGGGAGATGATTCAGATTTAGTTTCAGTCCCTAAGAAAGAATTTAAGGATATCGATCTTAAGATAGGTAAAGAGGTAAATATTACTAGTGATGGAAACATCTTAATGTCAGACCCTGGCCAATTTTCCGAAATTTATAAAATAGAAGAAGTCGATGACTTAGGGGATGGAGATAAGGTTTCAGAAAAATTTATAGTTAAGGAAATAAATGAAGAAGCTCTTACAATTGAAAAAGAAGGATCTGAAGGAGAATTGTACACTATTTCCAAGAAATACTTTGAAAAGGATCTAAGCATAGGGGATAGGTATGAGATTAGCCATAATGATGTAGTTATGAACTCATATCCTGCCCAATTTAATAAGATCTATGAAGTAAAAAAGCTAGAGAAAGATAAAGGGAAATCAAATGAAGAAAGCGATAAAAATAAGGTAGATACGAAGGCAGATAAAAATCCTAAGACAGGAATAAGCCCGGATCTTCTAAGCTTATCAGCCCTTTCTATGTCAATTCTAGGTCTAAAAATAAGTAAGAAGAAATAAAATAAGGATAGGCATAGACTATGAATCTAGGGCCTATCCTTTTTGTATTTATAATAAAGCCATGCCTGACTACTTCGAAGGCTATGAGACTAGGGTAAAATTCATTAGCCAAGAAGACTTAGACAAAAACCACAAGGGCATGCCTCATGGGGGAAGGGTCATAAGAGAAGGAGAGAATGCAAAAGATCAAAGAGCAAGGATGGAGTTTATCCTAGACCTCGATAGAAATCCAGATTTTACTGCAGCAGTAGCCCTAGCCTATGGTAAGGCTGTCTATAAGTTATATAAGGACAAGGCTTATGGGACAAAGACAGTCCTCGACATACCAATCTCTATGCTAGTAGATTATGATAGAGACTATTTACTAAAACATATGATATAAAATAAAATCACTCCCTACAGAAGACTAATCAAAGCAAATGTTTGCTTAGATTAGTTTTTTTTCTTGTTAAAATGTTGACTTTCTTGAGCTTATTGTCTATAATGAATGTGTAAGCGATTACAAATATTATATTGGAGGAAATTTATGGACTTATTTATAGGTATAATCTTAATCATAACCTATATAGGCCTTGCCATCTATGCTGCTAAGGGTGGAAACCTTATGACAGGTTTTTTTGTTATGGCTGTAGCTTGGCTTGGACTTAGTATTTTAGGCGGAAAGATCAGCTGGTCTGACGGCATGAAGGATATCTTACAAGGTGGACCAGAATCTTGGGGAGCGACTGCCGTTAATGTTATTTTTGGTTCTTGGTTTGGTAAGATCCTAGTTGATACTGGAATTGCTTCAAAACTAATCAAATCTGTTACTGAACTAGGAGGAGACGATCCACTTATAGTTACTATTCTTCTTTCCCTAGTTACTGGAGTTATTTTTACAGCAACTTTTGGCGCTGGGGCAGTTGTTGCGATAGGAGTTATAGTCCTACCAATTCTTTTATCTTTGGGAGTGCCAAAACGTTTGGCCGTAACAAGTTATCTGATGTCTGTAGCAAGTGGTATGTATCTTAACCCAGTTTTATTTTCACAGATGCAAGCGATTTTTGAGGATATGACTTTCTCTCAAGAATACATAAGATGGGCCTTTGCTGCTATGGCAGTTCACCTTCTTATCGTAGCTATTATGCTATTTACTCATATGAAGATTTTTTCTAAGAAAAGAAGAAGAAAAAAGGCTTGGGATATTGACTTAAATGAGGAAAGTGAGATGGATAAGGTGCCAACGATTGCCCTAATTACTCCAATCATTCCTACATTTTTATCTATAGTATTTTCTTGGGCAAGCATTCCTGCCTTTATAGTTGGATCTGTCTTCGCTCTAATAGTTTGCGGCAAAATAGGCAAAAACTGGTCAGAAGCTAGTAGGGTTATATCTTCTACCTTTTACGATGGTGTAATAGATGTAGCAGGTCTATTGGGATTCTTGTTTATTCTTCCTATGTTTAACAAAATTTCTGGAGTAGCGGCACCGTTTTTTGATCCAATCCTAGGAGATATTTTGCCAAAGACTACCCTGGGTTTGACAATCGCCTTTATGATTATGGCTCCACTTGGTTTGTTTAGGGGACCTCTTACAATCTTTGGGGCAGGAGCTGCTACAGTTGGAGTATTAAATGCACTTGGTTCTTATTCGACACCATTTCTATTTACACTTATGTATGTACCAACTATAGCTATGAACCTTGCGGCTTGTCCTACCCAATCATGGAACTTGTGGGCACTTAACTACTCTAAAGTAAGCGTTAAGGACTTTATGAAGACAGGTTTAGTTTGGGCATGGATTATAACAGCTATCAACTTGTTCTTAGTTTTTGTATTTTTTGGTAGTTAGGAGGAAGTATGAAAAGACAAATTAGAGTAGGTATAGATGTAGGTGGTACAAATACCAAGGCTGTTGCTATTGACAATGCCACATACGATATAGTAGGTATGGGGATTATCCCTACAACTCACGACCACGAGCTCGGTGTAAGTCAGGGAGTTATTGAATCATTTAACAAGTGCCTTACAGAAAATAATATTTCAGCAGATGAGGTTACTTTTATTGCTCACTCTACGACACAAGCAACCAACGCCCTAGTGGAAGGAGATGTGGCTAAGGTTGGAATAATAGGTATAGCTAATGGTGGCTTTGTAGGATTTTTATCCAAAATCCAAGGTCATATCAAAGACATAGAGCTTGATGATTCTGGCAAGAGAAAGATTCAAACAGAATATAGATTCATAAATAGGAAAGACTTCACAGAAGAAAATGTAGCAAGTATTGTAGATGAATTGATAAAAAGTGGCTGTGGAGTAATAGCTGTATCTAAGACCTTTGGAGTAGATGGAAACAAAGAGGAGCTCTTAATCAAAGAAATGGGTAAGGATAAGGGGATTGAAGTCTGTGCAGCTTCAGAAATCTCCAAGCTATACGGCCTATCAAGAAGGACAAGGACTGCCGTAATAAATGGATCAATCCTACCAAAGATGATTGCTACAGCAGATTCTACCGAGTCAGCTGTTAAAAAAGCAGGTATCAGCGCTCCTTTAATGATCATGAGAGGAGACGGGGGAGTAATGGATATAGAAGAGATGAGAAATAGACCGGTTCTCACCATGCTCTCTGGTCCAGCTGCTTCAACTGTGGGTGCTTTGATGTATCTTAAGGTATCTAACGGAATATTCTTTGAGGTTGGTGGAACTACAACAGATATTGGAGTTATCAAAAACGGAAGACCTATGATTGATTATGCTGTAGTTGGTGGCCAAAGAACTATGGTTAACTCCATGGATGTTCACACGGTTGGAGTTGCTGGTGGATCCATGATAAGGGCAGGAGGGGGCAAAATTATAAAAGTAGGACCAAGGTCCTGCCATATCGCAAACCTTCCTTATGTTGTCTTTACCGATCCAAAGGGATTTGAAAATGCAGAAATCATCCAAATTTCTCCAAAAGAAGGCGACCCAAAAGATTATATAGTAGTAAGAGCAGGGGGTAAGGATTACGCTTTAACTACAACCTGTGCGGCCAATGCCCTGGGCATAATAGAAGAAGGAGATTATTCTTATGGCAATCCAGAAAGTGCCCAAATCTGCTTTAAGCTTTTGGGAGAGTTCCTGGGAATGACTATGGAAGAAGCTGCTAGGGCAGTACTTGATGATGCTGCAAATACCACCAACGAAGTAATCCTAGACCTAATGGATAAGTACAAGGTAGAACAATCTCAAACTACCATAGTCGGAGGTGGTGGAGGAGCCAAGGTCCTCTTGCCATTTGCTGCAAAGAAACTAGACGTACCATATAAGCTTGCCGATAAGGCAGAGATAATATCTTCTATTGGGGTGGCTCTTGCTATGGTCAGAGATGTAGTAGAAAGGGTTATTCCTCAACCAACAAGGGAAGATATTATGAGGTTAAGGGCGGAGGCTACCGATCAAGTTATAAAATCAGGATCTAGTCCAGAATCAGTCGAAATTCAAATCGAAATCGACCAACAAACATCCAAGGTTAGGGCAATTGCAACAGGTTCAACTGAAATAGCAAGTCAAGATTTAACTAAGAAGGTAACAAAGGATGAAGCGAGAAAGCTTGCCGCAGATAGCCTTCTAGTAAGAGAAGATGAAGTAGAAAATCCTGTCTCAAACGAAAACTTCAATATATTTACAGCAAAAAAAGCTGGCAAGACCGAGCTTCGCGCTGTAGATAAAAAGGGCTTTATCAAGCTTCAGAGGGCAGATGCTAAGGCGATTAAAACTACTGCAGGTGGAGTAAGAACTGTAGTAGCTAATATGTGGAAGGACCTTGCAGTATTTAAGTCAGATATCAAACTAAACCCAGATATCTACCTATGCCTTGGAGGAAAGATCGTTGACTTCGAAGGACTTACCAGCATTGATCAGCTCAACATGCTAATCGATTCAGAGCTTTCCCTAAGAGAAGGTAACGAAGAAGTTATAGTAATAGGAGCCAAAAACGACCTATAATGGAAGATAGAAAACTAGCGGAGCTTATTTCCTTATCAGATGAAACTTTTGCCCAATATATCCTAAGAGAAGATCTGTTTTATGAAAAAATACAAGATAAGGAAGAAATAATCAAAGAAAGTTTAGAGATAGGACGAAGGGTAGGAGAAGCTAAGAAGGATATCTTTTCTGATATAGATGGGCTTAGAGACTTTTATGATTTGGAAATAAAATATAAAGAAGACAAAAGCGAATTTGGCTACTATGAGCTAGCTTACTTTGAAGATAATAAAATAATTTTCAAAACTGAAAATATCAGAAAAATCGAAGATATGGCAAGTCTAAATAACTTTTCTATTTTTGAAGGGATAAAGGTAGAAGATATAATCCTCGCTCATGAGCTATACCATAAGATCGAACAAGACGATAAGCTTCCTACTGATAGGGTATACATTACTTATAAGAAGATGGGCTTTATTACAAAGAAAGTTAAGCTTAAAGCTTCTTCAGAAATAGGAGCTATGGCCTTTGCGAAAAGCTTCCTAGCTTTGGAGTTTAACCCTCTTATAATAAATTATCTTCTGGCAAAGGCATATGATAAGGAAGAGATATTATATAGAAAAATATACAAGGATGTAAAATGAAAGTTACTTATGACAAATTAAAAAATACTATAAAAAACGCCCTCAAAGCCAGTGGGGTTAGCGAAGAAAAATCAGAACTTATGGCAAAAGTCCACGCCGAATCTACCCTAAAGGGAGTTAACTCTCATGGGCTAAATAGGATACCGAGACTGATTGATTTTATAAATAAGGGCTTGGTTGATATTAATGCTGAAATGGAGCTTGTTAAGAGCTTTGGCTCTGTCGAAAACTACGAGGGAAATCTAGGATTTGGTGTAATCAATGCACTTAAGGCAAGTGATAGGGCGGCAGAGCTAGCCAAAGAGCATGGAATAGGCATGGTAACTTTAAGAAATACAACTCATTGGATGAGGGGAGGAGCCTATAGCGAAAATATAGCAGATAAGGGGATGATTGGCATGTGCTGGACCAACACTGAATCGCTTATGCCTGTTTGGGGATCGGATGAAATAAGTCTCGGCAACAACCCTATAGGAATATCTATACCATCAGAAAGTGGAAATATTTGTCTTGATATGGCCATATCTCTTTACTCCTACGGGAAACTTGAAACAACAAGACTTAAGGGAGAAAAGCTTCCATACCCTGGTGGCTTCGACAAGGGAGGAAATCTTACAGATGATCCAAAACTGATAGAAGAAAGCCAGAATCTCTTGCCGGTAGGTTACTGGAAGGGGTCAGGTCTTGGCATATGTCTCGATACCATGGCAGCCCTTCTATCAAATGGCTTGTCAACCTATGATATGGATGACAGGGATGGGTTTAACTGCACATCTTGCTCACAGATTTTTATAGCTATGAATCCAGAAGCTTTCTCTACTAAAGAGGAAAACGAGAAGACCATAAGAAAGATTAAAGAAAGAGTAAAATCAGCCCACCCTACAAATCCAGGGTTAAGTCCAAGATATCCGGGCCTAGGTCTTTACACGAGAAAAGAAAAGGGCCTAAGGGAAGGAATAGAGATTGATGATAAGATATTTAAAAAGGTGGAAAGTCTAGGAGAGATGTAGTGAAATTAATCTTATGAAAAGAGAAGTTTTAATTTATCTACTAGCTATTAACATACTTGGAGTAAGTCTTACAATTTATGATAAGATAGCAAGCAAGAAATTTAGGAAAAATCGTATAAGAGAAAATGTCCTCTTACTAATAGGGGCTCTGGGTGGGGCAGTTTCTATGTATATTACAATGAAGTTAATAAGACATAAGACCCGTCACAAGAACTTTATGATTGCCCTTCCTATAATCTTCTTCTTGCAGCTAGGATTTCTAATTTATAAGGTTAAATTTGTTGGATAATAAGAAAATTTTATAATTATCAAATTTAAAAGACGAGGAGAGTTGATTTATTTCCTCGTCATTTTGCATTTAGTTCGTATATATCTTTAAGTCCCAAAAGACCCAAGTTTGGGAGAGCCTTTATCTTTAAGTCCTTGTATTCTATAAAACCAGCATATTCTCCACTTGTAATTATCTCAGTATTATCCTTATCAAGTTTATTTTGATCTATTATTTCACCAATAATTGCTTCTACAGACTTTTTGTAGGAATAATATATGCCATTTTGCATGGCCTTGGTTGTAGACTTACCCAGGATTTTTTCAACTTTTACAATTTCAACTTGGGGAAGCTTGGCACTTTCCCTTACTAGGGCTTCTTGGAAGAGGTCTATGCCTGGCATTATCACTCCTCCAAGAAATTCTTTTTTATTATTGATATAGTCTATAGTGGTTATTGTGGACGCCTGGACTATTATAAGGTTTTTATCGGACCTATTTTTACTTCCTACTGCTCTTATAATCCTATCGCTTCCTACGTCTTTGGGATTGTCGTATTTGATATTAATACCTGTCTTAAGGCCTGCAGATACATAGTAAGGTTTTTTATTAGAAATCTTATAGGCAATATCCATATAGGTCCTATCAAGTTCTGGGACGACTGAAGAAATTATAATATCAGATATATCAGAAAGCTTTATTCCTTCGTCTAGCAAAAGATATTTGATTATAAGAAAAAGTTCACTTGCTGACCTATCCTTTATACTAGATAGATTAAAGTTTGCCGTAAGCTTTCCCTTATCAAAAACTCCAAAGTCCGTATTTCTATTTTCTATATCAATAACTAAAAGCATCTTATCTCCTTGTTGATTTGAGGGCCTTAATTACTGCTGTTGAAAGTATAACAGAAAGAATGGCCTCTGGTATACCACTTGTAATTGTAACTCCGAGTATGGCTGACCTTGCGCTATCCATTGGTAAGCCAAGGGTTTTGACATAGCTTTCGGCATAGATTAAGTAGATTCCGCCAAGAACTAGGATGGTATTGGTCATAGAACCTACGAAAGCACCAATTGCTATTGGGAAATCTTTCTTAGATTTTCTAGAATACATAAATAGGCCGATAACTACAGCTAGAAGAATTATTACGAAAATAATATTTAGAAGGGATTTTCCTTCAGTAATATTCTTATAGAGTAGGTAGATAAGTCCTATAGATATTGCAATCCATAAAATTTTGGAAAGATTCTTAAGCTTTTTATCTCCTATATTTTGACAAGCCTTGTAAGCATAGTAGCTAGTAATTCCAATTAGAACTCTTGGAAGAACAGATATTAAAGGATTGTAGAAGACAAAAGAAACTGGACTAGGATTTCTTAGTAAGGCATTTAGTAAAGACGAAACGCCGAATATTAGTCCGACTAGGGCCCCTACAATAGGTCCTTCTGCAATTGCTCCAATAATTACTGGAATGTGCATGGTTGTTGCATTGATAAATCCTAAAGGAATTAGACCGAGTGGAGTTAGGCTAAGGACTATGGTGATTGCACCAAGCATTGCCGCTGTCACAAGCTTTCTACTGCTGATTGATTTTTTGTTCATAATTACCTCCGATACGGTTCATATAGATACCGTTCATTTGCATCGCTGATGCTAGAAACATTCTTCGCTCAATCAATTTTCTAGTATCTCCAATTGTGAAATCTAGAAGAGATTAAAGACTACTAAGATTATAACTATGTTTTTCTCTAAAGTAAAGAGCGAAGAGAAAAAAAAGAGCAAAATATTAATATTTTGCTCTAGGATTCAATCTTATTTACATTTAATATCTTCCTCAATATTAATTCTGCGTAGTCGGTACTTCCTTCGACATTTGGATGAACCCTGTCTACAGCTAGAAGATCATCCCTATCTTTTACGAAAGATCGCCAGTCTACAAGGTGGGCCTTATCGTGGCTGTCGGTGAAGGCTTTGATATTTTTATTTACCTGATCCATATAGGATTCAAGATGGCTGGTATTTACAAAATATACATCTCGGCCGTCAGCTATGTCCATAATAGCTTCCATATCTGAATCATTCGCCGATCCATTTGATCCGAGACCAACTAGGATTATGTCATTTAAGCCAATATCGTTTTTGATTGCAAGAAGCCTTTCAGGACCTTCAGGCATATCCCTGCCGACTTCGCCATCAAGATATAGATTTGGGACGTAGTCTCTTAGGTAGGAATCGACATTCATAAGGACAGAATCTCCAACTGCAGTTATGGAAATTCCCTTAAGGAAGGAAAGCTCCTTGTCTGTAAAATTGAAATCATCATAGGCTTTTTCCTTAAAGTTTAGATTTTCCTTTTCCTTGCTGGTATTTTTCCCAGAACTAGCTTTTGATTTAATCTTTTTTGCATCTTCATTTCTCTTTTTGATTTCTGCTTCATTTTGCGAGAAGTTTTGCTTAAACTTATCCATTTCTTCCTGCTTTTTATTTCCTATAGCAAATGATACAATATTTAACATTATAATCAGAACTAGACTTCCTATAAGCTTCTTACTTCTAAACTTCTTATTAGACATGAGAAATTGATAGGAAATCTCTGAAATAAGGACAAGGACTATAAGCTCCAAGCCATAAAATAAAATCCTATTTTCTATCCTGGTCCTTAGAAAGTAAGTGAAAAATACTTGGATTATATACTGCCACAAATAGTAGTAATAGGACCTATCGCCTAGCCAAATCATAAACTTATAGAAAGGTCTCTGCTTCCTGTAGGCTATGTGATTTTTTATTTCCAAATCGTAGATTAAGACCAAAAACAAAGCTACTATTAGCTCATAGGCAAGGAAAAATGTCCTATAGATCCAAAGGCTTTTCCCGTTGATGAAGAAAAAGGGAAGGACGATTGGAATTAATAAAATTCTTGCTAGCTTCTTATGGTCTATGCCCTTTATCTTATTTTTATTTTCCCTATAGAGGATATTCGCACAAACTCCAATAAAAAATGCTGAGATTCTAGTATCTGTCCCATAGTAGATCCTTATTATAGGGGCCTTGGTGAAGGAAAGATAGTAGCTAATCATAGTAGAAATTAAAGTTAGACTAGCAAAAATCCCAAGCCTTTTTCCCCCAAGGTCAAACTTATTTATTAAATAATCTATCAAATAATAAATTATCACGACCTGGATATAGACAGAGATGTACCACAAATGGGTAAAGAGGTTGAAGTTGCCGCTCCTATCGAAGTAGGAAATCCCCTTAACAATAGCCCTGATATTTTCTACTGCGAAAATTGTAGAAAGAGAGCTTTGGATACTGTCATCGAAGATTTCTCTAGAAAAGACTAGGGCAAATAAGAGAGATATTGCCACTATAGTCCAGATGGGAGACATTATCTTTAGGATTCGTGCTTTTATTTTTTTAAGATAGACTCTGATATCAACTTCACTGGAAGACTTAACAGATGCTCTTTCAAGGAAAAATCCTGATATGATCATAAAAATAATCACACCAAGAAAGCCTCCAGAAAGCCTATGGCTTAGAAGATGATAGATTGAAACAGCAATAAGGCTTAGGGCCTTAAGCATTGTTACATTATACAAATTTTTTTTCATTACTAACTCCATTCTTAACTTAATAATTATAGCACAAAGTAGTTAAATTTACATTAAGATTAAAAATAAAATCCTAAAGTTGAGGTGTTGAGAAATTAAATCTTTATTGTATAATATTACTAATTGAATAATGCGAAGAAAGGCCCTAGTAGTTAGGAAAGGCAGACAGAGAGGAGATGGCTGGTGGAAATCTCTTGACCGGAACTAGTGAATCTAGCTTTGAGCATATATGAATTAAGGCAAAGATATTTGCATAATTTGGGTGGCACCACGAGACCTTCGTCCCAATTGGGGAGGGTCTTTTTTTATTGTTTAAAGGAGAAATTATGATTGATATTAAATTACTTAGAGAAAATCCAGAACTTGTAAAAGAAAACATCAAGAAGAAATTCCAAGACGAAAAGCTAGTCCTAGTTGACGAAGTCTTAGAACTTGATGAAAAACTTAGATCTTTTAAGACTGAGGGAGATAACTTAAGAAGCGAAAGAAATAAGACAAGTAAAGAAATCGGAGCTCTTATGGGCCAAGGCAAGAAAGATGAAGCAGAAGAAGCTAAAGCTCAAGTTAAGGAAATTAACGATAAGCTAACTGATATCGAAGCCAAGACTGAAGAGTACGGCAAAGAAGTCAAAAAGAGAATGCAAGTAATTCCACAAATTATCGACGATAGTGTTCCTATAGGAAAGGACGATACAGAAAATGTCGAAATAGAAAAATTCGGCGAGCCAGTAGTTCCTGACTACGAAATTCCTTATCACATCGACATTATGGAGACCTTCGATGGGGTAGACCTAGATGCTGCAAGAGATACATCTGGAGCTGGTTTCTATTATCTAAGAGGAGATATAGCAAGACTTCACTCAGCAATTCTTTCTTATGCTAGAGACTTCATGATCGATCGTGGCTATACTTACTACATTCCACCATTTATGATTAGATCTGATGTAGTTACTGGAGTAATGAGCTTTTCTGAGATGGAAGATATGATGTATAAGATAGAAGGAGAAGATCTTTACCTAATAGGTACAAGTGAGCACTCAATGATTGGTAAGTTTATAAATACAATCAATGAAGAGGAAAAAATGCCACTAAGAATGACCTCTTATTCACCATGCTTTAGAAAAGAAGTAGGAGCTCACGGTATAGAGGAACGTGGAGTTTACAGAATCCACCAATTCGAAAAACAAGAGATGGTAATAATCTGTAAGCCAGAAGATTCCAAAACCCTTTACAATGAATTATGGAAAAACACAGTTGACTTCTTTAGAAGCCTAGAGATTCCAGTAAGAACCCTAGAATGTTGTTCAGGAGACTTGGCAGACCTTAAGGTTAAATCATGCGACGTTGAAGCATGGAGCCCAAGACAAAAGAAATACTTCGAAGTAGGAAGCTGCTCTAACCTAGGAGATGCCCAAGCAAGAAGACTAGGTATTAGACTAAGGGGAGAGAATGGAACCTACTTTGCTCACACCCTAAATAATACTGTAGTAGCTCCACCAAGAATGTTAATAGCCTTCCTAGAAAACTTAATCCAAGAAGATGGAAGCGTGAAGATTCCTAAACCACTTCAAATGTATATGGGTGGTAAGGACAAAATCGAGCCAAAAAATAAATAGGACTATAATATCCGTGGGTAAGCTATCTTATCTGCGGATTTTTAATGATGAGAATTTTTGAAATTCCTTATAAGGGTAATTGCTATCATCATGTAAGAAAATTCTAACAAGGATAAATGATATTGTAGCCTTATCCTTAAGCTAAGAAAGTTTTAAATTAAAATAAAAAATATCGATATTAACAAATAAAAATCGTCCCAAATCTTGGAGGCTTACTATGATTTATTAAATCTGGCTTCCCAAGAGGGACGATTTTTCTTATTTAATTTCAAGCATTATTGGTGTATGGTCTTGTCTGTCTCCAGAATCTATTATAGTAGAATCTATCACATCTTCCATTAACCTATCAGATACTAGGAAGTAGTCAATCCTCCAGCCGGAGTTATTGATCTTGCTTGTCTTAACTCTTTGGGCCCACCAGGTGTAGGCTCCTTCAAGGTTCTTGTTAAGATGTCTAAAGGTATCAGTAAAGCCCCTATTTAAAAGATTAGTGAAGCCTCTTCTCTCTTCATCTGTAAATCCTGCTGACATATGGTTATTCTCAGGATGAGCAAGGTCGATTTCCTCATGGGCTACGTTAAAATCTCCCGTGGCTATGACAGGCTTATTTTTATCAAGCTCTGCTAGATAGTCCGCATATAGCTTATCCCATTCTTCTCTTAGGGGAAGTCTTTTAAGCTCGCCACCTGCATTAGGTGTATAGACTTGGGTAAAGTAGAAGTCTTCAAACTCTAGGGTAAGGATTCTTCCTTCTAGGTCCATTGTATCAGGAGCACCGATTTCAGGGAAGGATTCCTTTACATCGAGGCCCTTTTTGTAGAGGGTCATGGTTCCTGCGTAGGACTTCCTAGCACCTGGTCTTGAGGAAATCCATACATAATCATAATCTGGGAAGAATTCACTAAGCTTTTCAACATGCTTCTTGCTAGGTCCATTTGCAGGAAGCTTGGTCTCTTGAAGGGCTATTACATCAGGGTTTTCATTTTTTATAGTTAATAGAACATCTCTACTCATTACTGCTCTTTTGGAATCACTAGTTAGGGCAGCATTTAGAGAATCTATGTTCCAAGAAATAAATTTCATTAAGTCTCCTTTACATTTTCTTTTACTATGATAATTATAGGATAAATCTAATTATTTGCAAATAAAGCTTTTTTATAGAAGGAAAAGAGTATATTACTCTGTTAAAACAACAAGGTTTTATGGTCAAGAAGGTTGTCTAATGAATTTAATAGAATTTCTAAATGTGATCATTTTGATACTTAATATTTTTAAATTGATCATAGAAATAAAAAATGAACTGAAATAAAGATAATCCGTTGGCTGTAACTTATGATTTTAACGGTAAAGTATTAGTACAACGGATATAGATTCATTAGATCCTGTTAAGAGAATAGGCAAACTGAGAAATGCTTATTGATGAATTGAGAATTAGTACCCCTCCATATCATCTTAATCTCGAAAAAACCGGGCAAAAAGGAGAGCTTAACTGCTCTCCTTTTTGTGTTCCTATTTTTAGATTTTAATTAGTTTAAGAAAAGACTCTTAAATGATATAATATTAATATGATAATGATTGCAGATGAAATAATAAGAATTGATAAGTTTATATCTGATGAGCTCGAGGAGATCCCTCGTGAGAAGATTAAGGACTTCATCAAGGATAAGAAAATAAAAGTGAATAATTCTTTCGTTAAGCCTAGTTTTAAGCTAAGCGAGGGAGATGAGATAGAAATCGACGACTCTCTTTTCCATGTGCCAGAACTTAAGGCAGAAGATATGGAACTAAAGATTGTTTATGAGAATGATGATTACGCCATTATCGATAAGGATAGTAATGTCATAGTTCACCCAGCAGGGAAAATCATTACAGGAACCCTGGTAAATGGTCTTCTTGGTAGATACGGTTATGATGGACTTTCTCACATAGGAGGTGACGATAGGCCAGGCATTGTCCACAGGCTTGATAAGGATACGACAGGACTAATAGCCATAACGAAAACTAACGAAGCCTATAAGTATTTCAAGAAGATGTTCGAGACAAGAAAGGTCGATAAATACTATTACGCCATAGTCTTCGGTAACTTCGATAAGAAAAAGGGAACCATCGATAATTTCATGGATAGGGATGTCCACAACAGGAGGAAGATGGCTGTAAGAAATACTGGAAGAAGGGCAGTAAGCCACTATGAGGTCATAAGCGAGGTAGAGGGTTTTTCTCTTGTAAGGATAAAGATAGAAACAGGAAGGACCCATCAGATTAGAGTCCACATGACCCATATCAATCACCCTATCTTGGGAGATCCTGTTTATGGCAATGTCAAGCACAAATTTAATCTCGACCATCAACTCCTTCACTGTGGCAAAGTTGGCTTTAAAAATATGGAGGGAGACTATGTGACCTATGAGGCAATCCCTCACGAAGACTTTTTGAAATATCAGAAAATATTAGGATTAGGTGATAAAGATGTATTCGAAAACTAACACGACAACCCTTATTGGCCTTGATGGCAAACTTGTAGAAGTAGAATCTGACATAACATCAGGCCTTCCTTCCTTTACTATAGTTGGTCTTCCAGACTCATCGATCAAGGAATCAAGAGACAGGGTAAGAGTCGCCCTACTTAACTCTGGATATAGATTTCCAGCAGGAAGGATTACAATCAACCTCTCCCCAGCAGATCTTAAGAAGGAAGGAACCCAACTAGACCTACCAATTGCTATTTCTCTTCTAGGCTCTATGGGAGTAATTAACTTCGACTACGAAGAATACATAATTTTAGGCGAGCTTTCCCTAGATGGAAGGATAGTTCCCATAAGAGGGGCTCTTGCCATGGTTATAGCCATGCGTGAGCTAGGTTTTACCAAATTTATAATTCCTGATGATAATAAGGACGAGTGCGCCATAATTTCAGATATAGAGATCTACCCTTTCGATAGGTTAAACGACCTGGTAGCATTTTTGAATAAGGAAAAAATGGTCAAAGCTTACGAGATAGATTTAAGTAAAATCACTGAAGAGAAAACTTATGATTATGACTTCAAGGACCTTAAGGGCCAAGAAAGCCTAAAGCGTGCACTTCAAATTGCAGCGGCAGGTAACCACAATGTGCTAATGATCGGAGCTCCAGGTTCCGGAAAGACATTTTCTGCCAAGCATCTACCAACCATCCTTCCAGATATGAGCTTTGACGAGAAGGTAGAAGTGACGAAGATTTATTCTATCATGGGACTCCTTGATAGTGGACATCTCGTTAGTGAAAGGCCCTTCAGAGCTCCCCACCACACATCAAGCGAAGTAGCTCTCATAGGTGGAGGTCACTCCGTACCAAGACCAGGAGAGATTACCCTAGCCCACAAGGGAGTACTTCTTCTAGATGAGTTCCCAGAATACAGGAAAAATGTAATAGAAGCCCTAAGAGAGCCCCTAGAAAACAAGGAAATAAATGTAGCAAGGTCCCAGGCTTCAGTAAAGTATCCAGCAGACTTTATCCTAATTGCTGCCATGAACCCTTGCCCATGCGGTAACTACGGCAATCCCTTGAAGGAATGTACTTGCTCCTTTAATGAAATAAGGAGATACCTCAACAAGATTTCATCTCCTATACTTGATAGAATCGATATACATATAGAGATAAAGCCTGTCAAATATGAAGACTTAAAGGATGATAGTAAGTCCAAGTCATCAAGTGAGCTTAAGGAAGAAGTTGTAAGAGCAAGGCTTATCCAGGAAGAAAGATACAAGAACGATAAGATTTCCACAAACTCAGAGCTAAATACTAATCAGATGAAAAAATATATTAAGCTATCAGAGGATGTAGAAAAAATCGCCAAGATGGCCTTTAACAAATACAATTTCTCAGTTAGATCCTTCAACAAGATAATTAAAATGTCAAGGACGATAGCAGACCTTGAAGGAAGTAAGGAAATAGAATCCAAACACCTCCTAGAAGCAATCCGTTACAGGTCCTTGGATGACAAATACTGGAGCAATTAATGGCAGAGGCAAGAGTGATTGGGACAAACATAGATAAATTTATCAAAAATCTCATAAAAAATGCCATAAAACTTAGGGCGAGCGACATTCACATCGAAGCCTTTGCCGATTATTCAAAAATAAGGCTTAGGGTAGATGGAGAGCTTAGGGAATATATGAGGATAAATCTCTCCCAATATGAAAAGCTTGTAAGTAAAATCAAGCTAATGGCAAAGATGGATATATCAGAGAAAAGACGTCCCCAAGATGCCAACCTAAGACTAAAAGAATTTGATGGAATAGATTTTAGGGTATCGAGCCTAAATACAGTAAATGGCGAAAAGATAGTCCTAAGGATCCTATCCATAGATGAGTTTAAGAAGACAAGTAGGCTCCTAGGATTTTCTGATTCTTCTATAGGAAAAATCGACCAAGTCCTAAAGAAAAGATCCGGCATGATAATATTTACAGGACCAACTGGATCAGGTAAGTCCACAAGTCTTTATGCCCTCCTAAACAAATTAAATACTGGTATGGAAAACATCATAAGCGTAGAAGACCCTGTTGAATACAAGATCGAAGGAATTAACCAAGTTTCTGTAAATGAGAAAATCGGTCTTACTTTCTCCAAATCTCTAAGGTCAATCCTAAGACAAGACCCCGACATAATAATGATAGGAGAAATAAGAGATGGGGAAACTGCCCAAATCGCCATAAGAGCAGCGATAACAGGCCACATGGTCCTAACAACTCTTCACACAAAAGATGCCCTCTCATCAATCGTTAGACTTAAAGACTTAGGATTAGAAGACTATCTTATAAGATCGGCCCTAAGTCTTTTGGCAAGTCAAAGATTAGTAAGAAAGCTCTGCGATTGCAAAAAGAAAGACACCATGACAGATAACGAATACGAAATAGTAAGCCAATACCAGAAAATCCCAAGAGATAAGATAATCTACAGACCAAATGGCTGTGACAAATGCCAAAATGGCTACCTAGGAAGAGAAGCCGTGGAGGAAGTCATCCTAGTAGACAAAGAATTAAAAGAAATTCTAAGAGAAGAAGGAGATTCTACTAGTAAAGTAAAAGAAAAACTGAAAAAAGAAGGCTTCAAATCAATGCTAGAAAACGGCATAGATAAAGTCCTAGAAGGGAAAACAAGCTTTGAAGAAGTCCTTGGGGCTTTGGATGTGGATTAGGGATTTTCTTGGAAATTATTAAATAATAGCTATTAATCATAGACTTAAGTGTAGATGAATGAAATTCCACTCGCACCCATCTTAGCAAATTATTCATAAATTTTCACATCAAATTTTTCTAAATAGAGAGCTTTAGAGATTAATTTACTGGGAAGGGGATAAAAAAGAGAATATGCCTAGTTTTCTAAAACAATATAAAATTGTAAGAATATAGGATATCTGGCAAGATATAATAATCGACTACGAGTGAAATAAGAAGCTATGTATAATCAAGAACAAGTAAATCTTGCAATAATTATTATTAATGAAGGTAATATTTTACTATTAAGTCTAAATAGCAAGGAAATATCACATGAAAACAATTAGTGTAGGATTAGAATGGGGTTCTTATTCTCTTCAAGAATTAGATAGTAAGGGATTTATTGTAGATGATATAGGTGCGGAGGAATTGGGTTTGGATAGGGAATTTTGTGAAAAAATTCAAAAATTACAAGATTTGTATGATAACTTATTTTTAAATAACGAAAAAGAATTCTCTTACCTAGGCAAGGAAAAACCAGAAGAAGTAAAAAAGATAAAAGATATATATTCGGATATATTTGATGAATTGCTAGATAAGTTAAACGATAAATTCAATTTTAGAGTATTAGAATTAGATATTTAGATAGAAATAGAGCTTGTGAGAGATAATCCTTACAAGTTCTATTTTTAAATCCTTTTTGAATAAATAAATTCAAAACTCAAATATTCATTTACTACCATCTTGTCAAGCATTAAATTCCAAAGAATAGGGTCAAATTCGTCCAGAGGATTAAGGGTATCTAATTTTTTGATAAAGAAGTCATATTTTAGTTTTCTAGGTTCCTTGTCTTGGATTTGAGCACATAAATCTTCGTATTTTTCTTTTTAAGAATTAAATTTATTTACTAGTTTCTCATATTTTTTAGCTTATTCAAGTTTATTCCTATTATAATAATATTTACAATTTCTATTCCTATTATATACTAATATATGAATAATGAGAAATTATAGAGTCCGTATAATTGTGCAAAAAAGGTAATGAAACCTTAATGATAACAGATAATAATCAAATTGTTTACAATAAGAATCTTCTAAACCTTATAACATTGGATATTAATATTTGTCCAGGATATCATGGTGTCCAATATCTAAAAGAAATATCAATTCATTATTTTCATAGAACCAAAGAATTCGAATATCCATGTTAACAGAAGACTCCCATATTCCATTTGTACCTTGTATCTTTTTAGTTCTTAAAGATGGATGAGTAGGATTTTCTATGAAAAATTTAAGTTTCTTTTTAGTCTGTTTCTTTTCAGTGTCAGATAGTTTTTTGTAATGTTTTTTAAAGGCTTTCGAATAAGTAATTTTATAGGACATTAATTGTCTAACTCCTCGAATAGAGAGTCGATAGAATCAAAAACAGGTTGAGTCCCATTTTTTATAGATTCTTTAATTTCTTTTACTTCAGCTTTTAAATTTTTTATGACATATTCTGGATAGATTGCAACTGGAACAAGTACAATTCTACCGTTATCTTCTATGACTTCAAACTGGTCCCCTTGATTTAATTCCATAGAGTTTACTATGTCTTTTGGGATAGTGACTTGTGATTTAGCTTTTAGTTCAACTAACATAACAAAACCTCCTTAGTTAGAAATTCATACTTTCTAACTAAATTATATTTTCTTCTGAGAAAAAAGTCAAGTGGAGAGTAAAGTTGATATAATGAGAGTAAGTAGTTGTAGTATAGTTGAATAGCAAAATAATAATAAAATGAGCCTTGGAGATTTAATCTTTGAGGCTTTTAATATTTAGCGGTGTTAAAATACCGAGAAAACCTAAGAGACCATGTTCACATCCAGGATGTCCAGAGTTAGTTGATGGACGATTCTGTAAGAAACATGAAAAAGAATACAATAAGAACTATGAAAAATATAAACGAGACCCTAAAACTCATAAGCGATATGTAAAAGCGTGGAGAGTTATTAGAAAAAAATATGTAGCAGAGCATCCACTTTGTGAGATGTGTTTAAAAGAAAATAGAATGACAAAGGTAGAGGAAGTACATCACATGTTCCTCTTTCTCGTGGTGGAACTAATGACGAAGACAATCTTATGAGTCTTAGTAAATCTTGTCACTCAAAGATTCATGCAAAGAGTGGGGATAGATTTGGAGGGTAGTTTTCGTGGGGAGGGGAGCCTTAATCTCTAGGACAGATTTCACTACCAACGGTGCCGCCCTCTGACGCACAAAAAAACGGGTTCAAAGAGGGTATTAAAGAATATCATTCAAAAATCAAAATATTTATTCTGACTATTGACAATAAAACTTTGCATGATATAATATAAATGCCAAGTAAACTTGGCAAAAGTGTAAAGGAGAATGAATATGAAGAGAGATGAAGTTTTAGCAAGAAGTCGTGAGGAGTATAGAAATCACGATGAGATGATGGTTGATATTTTTAAAAAGGCAGGCGAAGTTTCCAGCCAAATCGGATTAGCTGTTGCTGCCATCCTATTTGGAATTGAAGCTTTTTTCTTCAATTCCTTTAATTATGGAATACTAAGTATTTATTTTAGTATTGAAGCAACTAAAGAACTCGTAAAGTATGCAAAACTAAAAGAAAGAAAGCAATTGTTATTGGGGATACTTATGGCGATTATAGGAATTGCTTTATTTGTAGCTAACCTTATAACATTGAAGTAGTGATGGATTATGGATGATAAACTAGTTCTCAAAAATCATTTAAAAGAAGTCAGAAAAGAAAAAGGCTATTCACAACAACAGTTAGCTGATGAGGTGGGTGTTTCAAGAAACACAATCAGCTCAATTGAAACTGGTCAATTTAACCCTACTGCTAAATTAGCATTGATACTTTGCATTGCTTTAGAAAAGAAATTTGAGGATCTTTTCTATTTTTAGACAAACATAGTTAAACTAAAATCTCCCTACAGTAAACAATATTGTTTATTGAAGGGAGATTTTATATTTAAGTATTAGGAGGTGATCTTATCGCTAAAGACGGAACATACAGAGGTGGAAGAAGAGTAAAAGCAGGGGGGGAAACCACAGCCTGCTGCTGAAAAATAGAAAAAGGTAAAAAAGTAGAAATACTAATGAATGATATTCCAACATTTAATCCAGAAGAAATAGATGCAGTTGACTTACCAGATGGGGCTGTTCTTTATGGAACGGATATGCCTACACCAAGTGATTATCTATCTGCAAAGCAAAGAAATGGAATACCACTTGGTGCTGATGAAATATATAAAGAGACTTGGGGCTGGTTAAAACAGAGGAACTGTGAAACCTTAGTAAATTCAAGATTATTAGAATCCTACTCCCAGGCTTTTACAAGATACATTCAATGTGAAAAGGCAATAAGTCAATTTGGTCTTTTAGGAAAGCATCCTACAAGTGGTGGAGTTATTGCATCTCCCTTTGTGCAGATGTCTAATCAGTTTCAAAAAACAGCCAACCTTTTATGGTATGAAATTTATGACATTGTGAAAGAGAACTGTACTGAAGTTTATGAAGACTATGGAGAAGATATGATGGAAAATTTTTAAGGCAAAGGAGGTAATTATATTGTTTGAAAAAGTAAATCCAAAGCATCCAGACAAAATAGCGAATTGCATTGCAGAATCAATTGTAGATTTATCATATAAGGAAAAATAAAATTCTAAAATAGCAGTTGAAGTTTTGCAGGAACATGGAAATTGTCATGTGATTATTGAAACGGACTGCAATCTAAATAAAAAAGAAATTGAAACAGCGATTAAGAGGTTAGGAGGAGATGTCATAGCAGATATTAAAATATTAAAACAGGATATCCGCTTATCTAAGAATCAAAAAGAAAAGATAAGATGTGGAAATGATATAAGTGAATTTGTTTATGAAGACAGGGATTGATTTATTTTTAATATGTGTTTAAATATATAAAAATATAATAGATCTTATAGGAAGCACTAATAAGAAAGCCAGTAAAATCATAATTTTATTTATTCTGAACAGGCCCTTTTTCCTAATTCCTTTTTTCTTATCGATAGAAAAAGGAGAAGGCTTTGAGTATAATGAGAAAAGATTAAAGATAAAGGAATGATTATGGATAATTTAAATATACCGACTCATGTTGCCATAGTCCTTGATGGGAATGGCAGATGGGCAAAAAAGAAGCATATGCCTAGGACTTACGGTCACAAAAATGGGGCCGAGAATGTCGTAGACATTTGTCTTTATGCAAAAAAGCGTGGAGTTAAGTATATGACTCTTTACGCTTTTTCGACAGAAAATTGGAAGAGGCCTCTCGAGGAAGTCAATTATCTGATGAAGCTTGTGATTAAGTTTATTGAGAGCAAGCTAGATATTTTGATGAAGGAAAATTGTAAGCTTAATTTCATAGGAGATTTGGAAAAGCTCCCAGCTTCTACTAAAGAAATTTGTATAAGGGCTATGGAAGATACCAAGGATAATGATGAGATTACCTTAAACATCGCCCTAAACTACGGGGGTCGTGACGAGATAGTACACGCCTTTAAGGCCATGATGGATGATGGGATAAGTAAGGAAGATATTACAGAAGAGATGATTTCTTCCTACCTATATACCAAAGATCAACCAGACCCTGACCTTCTTATTAGGCCAGGTGGGGAGCTTAGACTATCAAATTTTTTGATTTACCAGCTTGCCTATGCGGAGTTTTATTTTACAGATACCTTGTGGCCTGACTTTGATAGGAAGGCTTTTGATGAGGCCTTGGAGGAGTTTTCTAGGAGAAATAGAAGATACGGGGCCTTGTCATGAACTTGTTTAATAGGGCAATCGGTGGAGCGATAATCCTTGCTCTTTTGATTCTAATAACATTTCTAGGAAGGATTCCCCTAGCTATTGGGGTTATGATCTTCTCCTATATTGCCCTTCATGAGATGAAAGAGGCTCTGGCAAAGGTTGGGATTACTCTTCCTATGAAGCTTTTGTATGTGACTAATACGATAATCATGCTTGCAGCCTATATCAATAATTCTGATATTTATATAGCAAGCCTTGTAGTTTCTGTAATTTTTATGATGATGTATATTATCTTGAGGGGTCATTACAGCCTATATGATGGCTTTGCGACATCCTTTGTCTTACTTTATGTATCACTTTTGATGAGTCATATATTAAGGATAGAGGATGTAAATTTCGTATGGCTTTTGTATATTACAGCTTGGGGTTCAGACACCTTTGCTTATCTTGTAGGTTCAACTATGGGTAAGCATAAGTTTGAATCTATAAAGCACATTAGTCCCAACAAGACCATCGAGGGATCTTTCGGTGGAATAGTAGGGGCTTGTATCCTCAATTCGATTTTCGTAAATGAATTTGGCCTTGGTGTTAAGATTTACGAAGTCATAATTTTTACGATTATTGCAGCTGTTTTATCTCAAATTGGGGATTTGATAGCTTCATTTATTAAGAGAAAAACTGGAGTCAAAGACTTTGGCCATATTATTCCAGGCCATGGAGGAATCCTCGACAGATTTGATTCTATGCTTTTTATAGCTCCAGTTTTATATTTATTTTCAAGATTATAAGGAGAGTTGATGAGTAAAATAATTATAGCTATAGTTATGTTCTTATTCTTGATTCTTATTCATGAATTTGGACATTTCCTTCTAGCGAAGGCATCTGGAATAAAGGTAAATGAGTTCGCCATTGGTATGGGGCCTGCTATCTTTAAAAAGCAGGGCGAGGAGACTCTTTATTCCCTAAGACTCATACCAATAGGCGGATATTGCGCTATGGAAGGAGAGGATGATGAAAGTTCAGATCCTAGGTCCTACGATAGGGCACCTGCCAAGAGTAAATTTCTTACAATACTTGCAGGACCTTTGATGAATTTACTCCTTGCAGTTCTTATATTTTTTGTAGTTGCTCTAAATACTGGCGTTGCTACAAAAACAATCGGAGGATTTAGTAAGGATTCTCCTGCCGAAGCTGCTGGTGTTAAGCTAGGAGATGAAGTAGTAAGGCTTGCTGGGAAAGATGTAACAAGCTTTACCGATATTTCTCCTATCCTAAACGAATATTACAAAAATAGGGATAAGGATGAAGACATTTCCCTAGAAGTTTTATCCGGTAATGAGAGCAAAACTTACAAGATAAGTCCTATGGAAGAAAATGGGTCTTACTATCTAGGAATAGAGTCAAAGCTAAGAAAGGCTGGAGTCTTCGAGGCTATTAAGCTGGGCTTCGTCGAAACAGGCAAAAACATTGCCTTAATCTTTGTAGTATTGGGTAGACTTTTTACAGGAAAGATCGCCTTTTCAGCCCTTTCAGGTCCCGTTGGAGTGGTAAAGGAGCTCGGTAACCAAGCCCAAAATGGTTTGATGAGCCTTTTATATTTCTTAGGCTATATCAGTGTCAACCTCGGAGTATTTAACCTCCTTCCAATACCAGCCCTAGACGGATCAAAGATAGTAAGCGCTCTTTATGAGATGGTTACAGGCAAGCGTGTTAACAAGAAATTTGAAGAAAAAATCACAGTAGCAGGTTTCGTTATTCTTTTGGGACTGATACTTGTGATTTCAATAAAAGATATAATTAATCTATTCTAAAGGAGATAAAATGAGAAAGAAAACTAAGAAGATTTATGTAGGAGATGTTGCAGTAGGAGGCGACTCTCCTATTTCTGTTCAATCAATGACAACAGCAAAGACAAGCGATATCGAAAAGGTAGTAGGGCAGATCAATGCCCTAGAAGAAGCGGGTTGCGATATAGCAAGATCTGCTATTAACTCCATAGAAGATGCCAAGGCAATTGTTGAGATTAAGAAAAGAACTAATATACCACTTGTTGCAGACATTCAGTTCGACTATAAGCTTGCCCTTGCAGCGGTAGAATATGGTTGTGATTGTCTAAGATACAATCCTGGTAATATAGGAGGTAGTGATAAGGTTAAGCTTCTTGTAGATAAGTGCAAGGAGAAAAACATCCCTATAAGGATTGGGGTAAACTCAGGCTCTATATCGAGAGAAATCGTAGATAGATTCGGTGGAGTAAACGCAGACTCCCTAGTAGCAAGTGCCCTAGAGGAAGTAAAGATCCTAGAGGAGATGGACTTTACCGATATCAAAATTTCTGTTAAGTCAAGCGATGTAAATACAATGATCGATGCCTACAGGAAATTATCAGATAAGGTTGACTACCCACTCCACCTTGGTGTAACAGAAGCAGGTCCCTTGTACCAAGCCCTTGTCAAATCCTCTATCGGCATAGGTTCTTTACTAAAAGATGGGATAGGAGATACTATCAGAGTTTCAATCACAGGAGATATTCTAGAAGAAGTTAAGGCAGGAAAGGCAATCCTTAAGGCCCTTAACCTAAGACGAGATGGCCTAGATATAGTATCTTGTCCAACATGCTCAAGAACTACAGTAAATCTTCATGAAATTGTAAAGGAAGTAGAAGAGAAGAGTGGGGGTCTAGATATCTCTGCTAAGGTTGCCATCATGGGTTGTCCAGTAAATGGACCAGGAGAGAGTAAGGAAGCAGAATATGGAATTTCTGCAGCAAATGGCATGGGCTTTCTCTTTAAGAATGGCAAGACTATTAAGAAAGTTAGAGAAGATGAGATAGTAGATACTTTGATAGAGACTCTCAAAGAAAGCAAAGAAGATGAGAATAGACCTTCATAATCTAATAGATGTCAAGGAGGGGAGTTTTTTTGTAGTAGAGGCCATCTACTTTACTAAGACCAATATCCTAAGCCTTGAGATTGAATCTGATAGCTATAACTTCACAAGAGAAGAAAGAGAGAAGCTCTATGACTATTTTTCCTTCGTAAGCCTTGAAATAAATGTACGAAGAAAAGAAGTCGAAGATGGAAACGTCTCAGATAATGATGAGAGAGATGCTTTAGAAGAAACAAGCCCTAGTAATACTCAATCCGAGGAAAAAGTAATAGAAGAGCCTCCCCTTAGCGAAACCGAACGCCTAATCAAGGAAAGAGAGGCTAGGGTCCAAGACGCCATAGATTTTACTATCCAAAATAGGGAAGAAGAAAAGAAGGAAGAGATTCACGTAGATAACATCAACTTTGGTAGGAAAATCAAGGAAGATGTGATAGATATCAGAGATCTTTACGAAAGAAAGGGAGTTAATTCTACCCTAATAGGAAAGGTGTACGGCCTAGATGTATTCGAGACCAAGGGTGGATATTTTATCTATACCTTCGACCTTGAAGATAAGACTGATGCTATTTCTTGTAAGATTTTTGCAAATGCTAAGAATAACTACAAGCTCGAAACCTTGGGGGAAGGGTCGGAAGTCATGGTCGAGGGAGTCCTAAACTACGATGATTTCGCCCACGAGGATGTATTTACAGTAAATGGTATGGTTGATGCAATACTCGGCAAAAGGACTGATACAGCTCTTGATAAAAGAATTGAGCTAGAGGTCCATACTAAGATGACTAACCTCGATGGTTTTGTAGACAATAAGGACCTGGTAAGCACCCTAAAAAACTGGAAGATGGGAGCTGTTGGTATTACTGATACAGCAACCCTCCAAGGCCTTCCAGATCTTTACGAAGCCCTTTCTAAGGAAGGGATAAGGATGCTTCCTGGAGCTGAGCTTCTTCTAGTAGAAGATGAGCTGAGAGTTCTTACCAATCTAAGCGATAGGGAAGTTTCCGAGATTAAAAATATAGAAGAAGAAAGCTTTGTCGTATTTGACCTTGAGACAACAGGTCTTTCCCGCTACAAGGATAGGATAACAGAAATCGGAGCCTGCAGGGTAGAAGGCGGAAAGATTACAGAAATTTATAATGAATTGGTAAATCCTGAGATGGTTATTCCAGAAAAAATCATCGAAATAACTGGTATTACTAACGAGATGGTAAAAGACTGCCCTACAATCGAGGAAGTCCTTCCAGGATTTTTGGACTTCTGCAAGGACTCAATCCTAGTAGGACAAAACACCGACTTCGATGTTGGCTTTGTTAGGGAAAACTGCCACAGGATGGGGCTAGACTTTAACCCAATCTATCTGGATACTCTTCCAATGGCTAGGGCCTTGTTTAGTGATATGAAGAAGTTCTCCCTAGATAAGATTGCAAGAAAGTTAGAAATCCCTGCCTTCAACCACCATAGGGCAAGCGATGACGCTAGGGCTACTGCTCAGATTTTCATCAAGATGTTTAAGATGATTATGGAAGAAGACGGGATAAATCTTTCTACTATTAACAAGCTTAAAAGCCACTGGCCTAAGTCAAAGCACGAGTACTTCTCAGCTACAGTTTATGCTAAGGATAAGGTCGGCCTTAAAAATCTCTACCAACTTATATCAGAATCTAGGATGAATTACTTTAATTCCGAGGCCAAAACTCCAATCTCAGTTTTAGAAAAGTATAGGGAAGGCCTCCTAGTAGGGTCAGGATCTGATGAAGGAATTCTTTTTTCACATTTGCAAAATAAGAGAAGCAAAAGGGACCTTAATAGGATTAGAGACCTCTTTGACTTCTACCAAATGGCTCCTTTAGGAATCTATAATGACATGGTAAATAAGGGTAAGATCCGTGATATCGACCAGGTTATAGAAATAAATAAGCAAATCTTAGACTTTGCTAAGGAAGATAATAAGCTTGCAGTCGCAACTGGTGCAGTAAGATATCTGGAAAAGGATGATTATATCCTAAGAAATATCCTCCACAAGGGTCAGTATTTTAGGTATCATGAGGATGAGCCTCTTTATTATTTTAGGACTACAAGGGAGATGATGGATGACTTCTCCTATCTAAATCCAATTGATGCTGAGGATGTCGTAATAAGAAATCCAAGGAAGATTGTCGATATGATAGAAGATATTAGGCCAATTCCTAAAGGGACCTTCCCACCTAAAATAGAAGGATCTGATAAAGAGCTTAGGGATACTTGCTTTGCCAAGGCCCATTCAATCTACGGAGACCCCCTACCAAAGATAGTAGAGGATAGGCTTAACCGTGAGCTTAACTCAATTATTTCTAATGGCTATGCTGTTCTTTATATAATAGCTAAGAAGCTTGTAGGTAAGTCTAACGAAGACGGCTACCTAGTAGGATCGCGTGGATCTGTTGGTTCTTCCTTTGCTGCCACCATGGCAGATATTACCGAGGTAAACCCACTTTCTCCTCACTATGTTTGTCCTAATTGCAAGCATTCGGAGTTTTTCGAAGAAGATCTTTTAGGAGCAGGAATCGACTATCCAGACAAGGCTTGTCCTGAATGTGGAACCATGATGAAAAAGGATGGTCACAATATACCATTCGAGGTCTTCTTGGGCTTTGAGGGTGATAAGGAACCAGATATAGACCTAAACTTTGCAGGAGAATACCAACCTACTATTCACAAATATACCGAGGTCCTCTTCGGTGAGGGTAAGGTCTTTAGAGCAGGAACCATAGGAGCGATCCAGGATAATACTGCCTTTGGTTATATAAAAAAATACAGCGAAGACTATCAGGTGGAATTTACAAACGCTCAGGTAAGAAAAATCCAAAGAGGACTTAAGGATGTCAAAAGAACAACCGGCCAGCACCCGGGTGGGCTAATTGTAGTACCAGATGATATAGACATATTTGATATCTGTCCTATCCAATATCCAGCTGATGATGGAAGTGGAGATATTAAGACAACGCATTTCACCTACAATATGATGCACGAAACCCTCCTAAAGCTAGACCTTCTAGGCCATGATGTACCATCAATAATCAGAGCATTACAGGACTTAACGGGAACCAATCCCCTAGAGATTACTATGGGAGATCCTGACGTTATGAAGATATTTTCTTCCACAGAAAGTCTTGATATCAAGCACGACTTTTCCAACAACGAGATTGGAACCTTGGGCATACCAGAATTTGGTACAAACTTCGTAAGGTCCATGCTTAAGGATACCTTCCCAACCAAGTTTTCGGAGATGACGAGAATTTCGGGCCTATCTCACGGAACTGATGTGTGGCTTAACAATGCCCAAGACCTAGTAAGAAATGGCACAGCAGGCTTTGACGAGATTATCTCTACTCGTGATGATATAATGAACGCCCTTATCCAACAGGGGCTAGATAAGAAAAAGTCCTTCTCTATCATGGAGAAGGTAAGAAAGGGTAAGCCTCTTTCTGATGAAATCCTAGAGTATATGAGGGAAAATGGGGTGCCTGAATGGTACATCGAGTCTTGTCTTAAGATTCAATATCTTTTCCCAAAGGCCCACGCTGTCGCATATTGTCTGATGAGTTACAGGATTGCCTACTACAAGGTATACTTCCCTGAAGCCTTCTATGCGACCTACTTCAATACCAAGATCAACGACTTCAAGTACTCTACAATTATAGATGGTCTAGAAAGTATTCAGAGAGCTCTTAAGGAATATGCAGGAAATTTTGATCTTTCTCAAAGGGATAAGCAAATAAGAACTGTCCTCGAAGTAGCTGAAGAGATGGCAGCAAGGGAGATTAAGCTTGAAAAGGCAGATATCTACAAGTCAGATGCGAAGAAGTTCCTCCTAAGTGATAGAAAAGGCTACATCCTACCTCCGCTTTCTGCAGTAGATGATGTAAGTGAAGCAATGGCTATTGATATTGTAAAGGAAAGAGAAAAAGGCGAATTTATTTCCTTAGAAGACCTCAAAACAAGAACTTCAGTAAACAAAAACGCCATAAACAGCCTCAAATCCTTGGGCATAATTGACGGTATCCAAGAGAAAAACCAGATGTCCTTGTTTGATGGGATGTTTTAGTTATAAAAATCAAATAAATAATTAAAGAGCCTGGGGGCTCTTTTTTTTACACAAAAAGACATTTCCTAGAAAAACTAAGAAAATACTAAGAAAATAATTGACAATATATATATATATATATAATATTTATGATATAAAAATGACAATGTTAGAAGAAATGGAGAATGATTATGAAGAAAAATAAATTAATAGGTGCAAGTCTTGCCCTTGCTTTAGGGACTGGTCTACTTGCACAACCAGCTTACGCAAATGCAGAGCTCGAAAGTGATCTGCAAAAAGCAAGTGAACTAACAGAGTCAATGAAAAATCATATAGTGGAAGTTGATAAGATTAGAAGGGGTAAAAGTGAAGAAAAGCCAAATGATAATGAAACACCTTCTACACCATCAAAAGATGACAAAGACCATAGTGATGATTTGACTGGTGGAGCTTTAGAAAGCAAAGGATATGATAGCAAAGAAGAAGCTGAAACAGCAGGTAAAAAAGCTTTAAAAAATTCACCAAACAAAAAATCATTTAGCGTATCAAAAGGTGTAGATGGTAAATATTATTTCCACTTGTGGGAAGATGGTGAAAATACAACAGATAACACTAAAGATAATACAAGCAAACAATCCACAAAAACATCTAAGGAAGATACAAGCAAAAATAAAGAGAATAATAAACAAGTAGCAAACAATTCTTCTAATGTTAAAACGGGAATAGAACCACTAATTGGAACAGCGGGGGTTCTTGTTGCATCAATCGGAGCACTTGGTTTTAGCAAAAAGGAGAATAAATAATGAAAGCAAACACTAAAAAAGCATTAATTTTAGCATTAGGTCTTGGTCTTGTAACTGGAGCGACCACAACATATAAAGCTTATGCCGACACAGAAATAAGATATGTTGAAAACGAACAAGAACTTAAAAGAGTTGAAAAGGCTATAGCGGAGCTTAAAGATTCTAAAACTGATTTAGACGAATCTATTAATGCTGCTGTTGAAAGGATTAGAAACTCTAACCCTACAGAACCTACAGAAGAAGAACTAAAAGTTTTAAACCCTGCTTATATGAAAAGTGTTGAGGCTAAAAATTTAATCAGAAAGCTTGAAACATATAAACTAAAACTTGAAAAAGGAAAACCTTCTGATAAAGATGAAGATAAACCATCCGAAGAAGATAACAAAGATAAACCTTCCGATGATGAACAAACCCCACCAAAAGAAGAAGATAAACCAACTGATGAAAACAAACCATCAGAAGAAAAACCAAAAGTTACTAAAACAACTCTAAAAGAAGAAATTCCATTCAAAACTAAAAGAGCTGTGAACGATCCAAATCTTGAGACAAGAATTGCACAAGCTGGATCAAACGGTTTTATTGAATACGAACTAACTTATGAAGGTGATAAACTAATTGATAAAAAAGTAATCAATAAAGTAGAACCAACAGATGAAATTATCGAAACATACGTTAAGGTAAAAGATGCTGAAATTGGAACTAGAGAAGTTGAAGACAAATCTAAACCAATCTATAAGACAGAATACCAACAAATGGCGTTTGTTAGAGGTTTCTATCTATCTGAATATCAAGAAACTGGTGAAGAAAACATTCATTACTGGGAATTTGACTCTTATAAAGAGGCTTATAATTTCGTAGAACAAAATGATATTATGGGTAACTATGGAGACCTTGACAAATACAAAGAAATCAAAAAACTAATTGGATATGAAAAGAAAACTGAAACTTATGAAATCTCCCCTGCTGTATATGAATGGAGATAAACCTAAAAGACTCGATCAAATCGAGTCTTTCTTTATCCATTCTTATCTTAGATAAGGACAGAGCAAATATATTTTTCAAAAGGAGTCGGCGTTATATATCAGACTCTTTTATCTTTCTATAGAATTTATTTCATTTTTAATATACAATTTTCTAAAAGGTCCCAGGCCGAATGACGAAATTGTTATTTCTTCATCATCTTTTAAGTACATATTAAGGTTGGGATTGTAGTAGATGTTTATACCTTGATTATTAAATTTTTTATACCTTGTTTTTTGCTTATCTTTAGTTAGGATAACCAGATCAACTGATCCCAGTCCACAGCAGGCGGCTTTTTGGTCGAGGTCTGGATTTATAAATATTTCTGTTAGACCCTTATCTTTGAGGTGTTTTTTTGCCTTTTTGTCTAGTATAAATTTCATTTTCCCTCCTAATAAAAATAGGGACCATGAAGTGATAGGTCCCTATTTTTATTTCTTTAACAATTCTTTTTTGATTATCCTTGTGGCTAAGCTTGCAAAATGACTTAGATCTTTTATCTGATAGAAATTATCGTAGTAAAGATAGGTCGCATTAGTAGTATTTTCCTTGTGGATTAGGGCAGAAATCTTGATATTTTTTCTCCTAAGCTTATCGAGCTCCTCCTTAGTATCCTTAAGGGCGGTATCTTCCTCGTAGGCCTTGTTTGGACTAAGTCCTTCTTTTATCAGAGGTCTTAGGTCGCTGGGATTCGCATCGGTTAGTATTAATAGGAGATGGTCTTTTAATTTTCTTTGAGGAATCAAAGAAGTATAGCTCCTAAAGGCAAGACCGTCTCTATTAAAGCCTAGGCTCTTATAAGAAAATATCCTAGAATCATCAGTTTCTTCATCGAAGTCCTTTAAGATAGTAAGGACAGTATAGTCGGAAAGGGTGCTGTAGGATATGACTCTGTGGCTAATTTTATTTTTGGACAGAGCCCTAGATAGGATATAGGCCTCGGTCGCTACAATCTCTTGATCGTACAAAAGAGAAGCTGACCCATCGAGAAGGATATCTAGCGTGTAATCCCCTTTTTTTTCAAAAGTTTTCTTGGTAAAGATCTTATTATAGTTAGGTATTTGGCTCTTCCATGCGAGGCTAGGACTGAGATTACCAGTCTTAGCCAATTGGGAATCCTTATCCTCGGTCGATTTAAGGGAGAGCTTTATAGATTTTGAGAGATTTTTGATAATTCTTTCATAGAAGTTTTCTTTATTCTTGTAAAAATTCAGATTACTCTCCCTAGCCTTGGAGTTTAATACATTTATTTTATCAGAATCTGCTTTAGCTATACCCTTGGTGAAGAAAATCTTTGATTTCTTGTGTTTATCTTTGGCATAGGTCTCGTTTATTAAATTCTCCTTTTCTTCTGAAAATAAAGACCTTCCGAAAGTTTCCTCTATATATAATCTCTTGGCATTTTTCCTTTTAAGTAAGAAATTTCCTATAGGATTTAACTTCTTACTATCATTATTTTTAAAAATATTTGCTTTGTTAGATCTTTCAAGCTGGTAAGATCCCTTTAGGTCGAAGAGGGAGAAGTTTATAGGAAAATGAAGCTTATATTTATTTTCCTTATCAAAAGAAAGATACTTCTCGAATAAATATATAGTATTAGCTACTAAAGTCCCAGGTCCAGTAGCTGGATCTAAATGGAAATTCTCGTATATATCTTCTTCTTTTTTAGAGAGATTAAAATTACAATCTAAAACTTGCGAGTATTTTTTCATAGTTAAAAGGTAATACAAATTTTCTCTTAAAGCTAAGTTTTTTCTCCTAAGGTCATTCTTATCGGCCAAGAAGTTTTTGGCGTAATCTTCTCTTAGGTCTTTGAGAATGGGCCTTTGGCTAACTTCTCTGTCATAGCAGTAGCTTTCCAAAAGATAGAGGGCGAAGATGTCGTATCTTTCACATTTTTTATTATCCTCCCATAAGGCAAAGAGATTTTCTATTGTTTCTTTGCCGAAGTATTTTATAGAAAGACCTATTATTAAGTTCATATAAAAACTTGGATTGCCGCTTAGGTCAGATCCTATGATGATGGGCTTATATCTATATGATAAGGCTCCATTCCAAATCCGATTATAGAATCTCTTGTCATTGGCTTTTCCCTTATTAGAAATCATAGTCCTCGAAAACATCTCCTTTAGATAAATTTTCCCTGAAACGAGCCTTTATCACATCTCTTATAAGTATTTTCTCATAAGAATCAAATACTTTGTTTACCAAGCACATATCGAAAGCCTCATCAAGCTTAAGACCTGCTTTAACAAGATCAAGACTATCGAAAATTCCTCTAAGGTCAATAGCACTATCGGATATTTCACCGGCATCCGCCTTTGTTTTCATATCATAGAATAATCTTCCTAGCTGGTTTTTGATCTCTGGTTTTAGATCTGGATAATTATCTGTAAAGATTTTACTTAGGTCATCTTCAGAAATTGTCGGCATATCAATAATTACGAAGCGAGAGAGGAGAGCCTCATTAAGCTCACGTGTCCCCTCATAATTGTAGTTCATGGTAGCTATAAATCTCGTGGCTGGGTGGATTTCTATAAGACCATTTCCTGGTATGTCGATTATTCTCCTATAATCTAGGATGGAGTGTAGGACTGCCATAGCTTCGTTTCTAGCCATATTAATCTCATCTAGGACGAGGAGACCTCCGTATTTACAAGCAGAGGTCACTGGTCCGTCTCTAAAGACTACATTTCCATTAGCTAGGGTATCGCTTCCTATAAGGACTTGGGAGTCGATATTTACATGGAAGGAAACATTCCACATGGGTCTTTTAAAAATTTGGGATAGATTTTCTGCTAGGACATTTTTTCCGGTTGACTTACTTCCAACAAGGAGTATGTTTTTTCCGGAAAGGAAGGCTGAGACTGCCTTATTTAAGATATCTTCTCCTATATAGGTAAACTTAGGCCTTGCAATCCTTGCCTTGAGCTTATCATCTATTGGATTTTCATTTATAAATTTATCAATTATTTCATAATTCATCTTATTTCTCGATTGGATTTATTTCGTTTTTGACATAAAGCTTCCTAAAAAAGGCTGATATGATTAAATCTTCATCTATATACATCGCTAGGTTGGGGTTGTAATAGATATCAAGATCATCAGTTTCTTGAAGTTTGTATCTATGCTTATCATCTTCTTTGGTAAGGATTACTATATCGATAGATCCTATCCCGCAACATGAGGCTTTCTGATCCAAATCTGGATTTATAAAAATTTCTTTGATTTGTTTTTTCTCTACTAAAGCTTTTGCTTTATTATCTAATATAAATTTCATATAAACTCCTAGATATAAAAAAGAGTGGCTATTGCCACCCTAATTTAATAAATTTAGTCTAACTTAATTGCTTCAATTCTTCTTCTATTTTTCTTAGATACCTTTACAACGAATACTGCATAAGCTATAGCAAGGATACCTGCTATAGGATAAGCAATCTTAAAGTCTTGACCGAAACCGAGTCCTTTGACGTTGATTATAAAGGCAAACACTATGAAAGTATAGAAGATTCCTGGAATCAATGTTATTAGGTAGTTCTTATTGTTATAGATTAGATAGCTTGTAGCTACAGCTAGGGCAAAGATTGCCACAAATTGGTTTGTAAATCCGAAGTATCTCCAAAGAATGTTGAATCCTTTAGGGTTAGATTTAGCAAAGTAAAGAATAGCTGCTGCTGGAACGAATAGACAGGCTGCAAGGCCAGCACGCTTACCAGCTACTTTTTGGTCTATATTGAGTTCTTCAGCTACGATTAATCTAAGGGACCTAAAGGCTGTATCACCAGATGTGATAGGAAGTGCTATAACACCGATTACAGCGATAAGTCCTCCGACATTACCCATGAAGTATCTTGAGATTTCACCAACCATAAGGGTACCTGGTGTGTCTAGGGCAGCTGTTCCTGTGGAGAAAATTACCATAGCACCTGCAGCCCAAATCATGGCGATAATTCCTTCTGCAATCATTGTAGAGTAGAAGGTTGTCTTTGCTTCTTTTTCACTTCTAACTGTTCTTGAAACTAGAGTAACTTGGGAACCGTGGAAGCCTGAAAGTATACCACATGCAACTGTGATAAAGAATGATGGGATAAATCTTTGTCCGAGTGGATGCTTAGCTAATAGGCCTTGACCCTTAAATGAAAGGTCAGCATTTCCCTTAAGTATAATTCCTATAAGGACACCAATTGCAGAGATAATAAGGAAGGCACCAAATATTGGATAGATTCTTCCGATTAGCTTATCTATTGGTAGAACTGTTGAAAGGATATAATATGCGAAGATTACTGCATAAATTACCCAGATTACATTTGAGTTTGGATCTGCACCCATAATATCATTGGCAATTAAGTCTCCAGGTGTATAAACAAATACAACACCAGTTAGGAGAAGAAGGATTGCAATAACAATATTGTAGAATTTCCTACATCCTTCACCTATGTATTTACCAACAAGCTTTGGAACTTGGCTTCCGCCGTTTCTCATTGAGATAAATCCTGTACAAAAATCGTGAACTGCACCTGCAAAAACACAGCCAATTGGAATTGCGATAAATGCAATTGGTCCGAAAAGGATACCTTGGATAGGGCCTAAGATTGGGCCAGTTCCTGCGATGTTTAGTAGGTTTATAAGCCAGTTTTTCTTCTCGCTCATAGCAACAAAGTCGACTCCGTCAGACTTTCTAACAGCTGGAGTCTCACGATCGTCGGGTTCAAGTTGTTTTTCAACGTATTTAGAATAGACGAAACCGCCGGCGATCAATATTATAAGACCGATAATAAATAATAACATATTTCCTCCTTTTATTTATGTATCTACTATAATTATAAACGTTTGTATGAATAATTACAAGAGAAATAACGTTTGCTAATGTAAAATATTTACTAACTTGTGGAAATTATAAATTATTAAAGGCAGGTCTCATTGAAATATTGAATTTATACTATTTGAAAGTATAATAATCACAGCAAAAGAGTGGGGGATGGTTTCCACTCTTTTAATCTGTTAAGACGAAGGAAGGTAATATGGATTTAACAAAAAGATTGAAAGAAATCTTTGAAGCTGATATTGAAAACTTGGGTTATGAATTAGTAGATATCGAATTCAAAGGCCAAAAAAACAACAAAATCCTAACGTTCTTTATCTACAATAAAGATGGGATTACAATCGAAGATTGTGAGAAGGTTAGCGCTTTTCTTGATGAGAAACTCGACGAGATTGATATAATAAAAGATTCATATTATCTCGAAGTCTCAAGTCAAGATCTATCTCGTCCAATAAAGACTGATAGAGACCTAGAAAGAAACAAGGATGAGCTTCTAAAAATTAAGTTAAAAGATGGTGAAATTTTCCTAGGAAAAATCATTAATATCGGCGAAGATTTTTATGAATTTATCCTGGAAGATGAAAATACAAAAAATATTAAAAAAGAAGACGTAAAAGAAATATATATTGAGATTGTTTTCTAAGGAGATATTATGAACAATGATTTTATGTTAGCTTTGGATGAGCTTTGTAAGGAAAAAAATCTAGATAAGGCAACCATCCTAGATGCCTTACAGAAGGCTCTTATCAAAAGTTACCAAAAAAATTATGACAACGAAGAAAATGTAGATGTCATAATCGATGAAGAAACCGGACAAATCGAAGTCTTTGCTCTAAAGGAAGTAGTGGATGAAGTAGACGATACTATCACAGAAATTTCCTTAAAGGATGCTTTGGAGGAAAACTCAAGCTATCACCTAGGAGATATAGCAAGGATTAAGCTTACTCCTAAAAACTTCGGCAGAGTCGCAGCCCAAACTGCGAGAAATATCGTAATCCAAAAGATCAGAGATGCCCAAAGAGATTCCCTCTATGGAGAATACATCGAAAGGGCAAACGAGATGATCACAGGAACTATACAAAGACAAGATAAGTACAATGTCTATGTAAACTTAGACAAAATAGAAGGTGTAGTTCCAATCAAAGAGCAAGTTCCAACAGAAGAGTATCCAGCAAATGCCAAGATGAAGTTTCTTATAAAGGAAGTTAGAAATTCTTCCAAAGAACCACAAATTGTATTATCAAGATCAAGTCAAGATCTTATAACTAGACTTTTCGAGCTTGAAGTTCCTGAAATCACAGACGGCATTATTGAAATCTATTCCCTTGCAAGAGAAGCTGGATCTAGGACAAAGATGGCAGTATTTTCAAATGACGAGGGAATTGATGCAGTTGGAGCTTGTATTGGCTTTAAGGGAATTAGGGTAAACTCCATAGTTGAAGAGCTACAAGGAGAAAAAATTGACATTATAAACTTTGATAAAGACATTAAAGTATTTATATCAAATGCCCTATCACCAGCTGACATTATCGAAGTCCTAGTCAATGAAAAAAGCAAAAAGAGCCTTGTTGTCGTATCAAGCGACCAACTTTCCCTTGCTATAGGTAAGGAAGGGCAAAACGCAAGACTTGCAGCAAGACTTACTGGCTGGAAGATTGATATAAAAAGTAGCGAAGAATACGAAAGCCTAAGCCAAGAAGAAATAGATGAAATACTTGGCCTAAATGAAATAGACGAAGAGGCCAGCGAAGTGGCTGATGAAGATGATGCTTTAGATGATGAAGACATTTCTTTAGACCTTGATGAAGAAAATGATGATACTGAAGATGATTTAATAAGCGATTCTGAAGTTGAAGAAATAATAGAAGAAGAAAGCGACGATACAGTAGAAGATATTGCAAATATTGATTCCACTGTTAAAGCTTATGAAGAAGATGAATCTAATGAGGATTAGAAAATGAAAAAAGCTAAGAAGATTCCACAAAGAAAATGTGTGGTATGTGGCAAGCTTAAAGACAAAAAAGACCTTCTAAGAGTTGTAAAAAACAAAGATGAAGGAATTTTGATAGATGAATCTGGAAAGAAAAACGGAAGAGGCGCCTACATTTGCAAGGATGATGCTTGCATAGAGGAAGCCATCAGAACTAATAAGCTAAACCGAGTTTTTAGAACAGAAGTTTCTGACGAACTTTACGAGGAGTTAAAAGCTTATGAAGTAAATTGAGGAGAGTTATATGGCAGGAAAAGTAAGAGTATATGAACTAGCAAAAGAAAATAATATGGCAGCCAAGGAAATGGTGAAATTATTAAATGAGGAATTTGGTCTAAATATCAAATCCCACATGTCCATGGTTGGAGGAAGTGATCTTGAGCTTATCCAAGGCTATTTTGATGAGATAGAAGAAGAAAAGAATAAAGCTAAAAACAAGAAACAGCAAAAAGAAAATAATAAAAATAGCAAAAATAAGAAAAATCATAAAAACATCAAGCAAGCCAAAGATGTAGAAGAAGATGATTTTGAGGAAGAAAAGCCAAAGAAAAAGAGAAAGAAAAAAAGCAAAAACAAGAAAACTTCCAAGGCTAACAAGAAACAAGCCGAAGAGAAAAAAGATGATGGAATTATAGAAATCCCAGAAACTGTAAATGTAAAGACTTTTGCTGACAAAATAGGAGAATCTCCAAATTCTGTAATAGGAAAACTAATTGGTCTTGGCGTAATGGCAGGACTTAATGATCAAATCGAGTTTGAACAAGCAGAACTAGTTGCCCTAGACTTTGGCAAGGAGATAAAACTTGAAGAAGAGTACGATGCCATTGAAGAACAACAAGTAGAGCTAGACTATGAAGATAAGGAAGAAGACCTAGTTAATAGACCTCCAGTAGTTTCTGTAATGGGCCACGTTGACCATGGTAAGACTTCTATCCTTGATAAGATTAGATCAACAAGAGTTACAAGTGGCGAAGCAGGTGGTATCACCCAACATATCGGTGCATCTGTAGTAGATATCAACGATAAGAAGATAAGCTTCCTTGATACACCAGGCCACGAAGCCTTCACAGAAATGAGAATGAGGGGAGCCCAAGCAACTGATATAGCAATCCTAGTAGTGGCAGCAGATGATGGTGTAATGCCACAAACTGTTGAGGCAATTAACCACGCCAAGGCTGCTGGAATACCAATAGTAGTAGCAATAAACAAGATCGATAAAGAAGTAGCTGACCCTAACAGAGTAAAACAAGAGTTAATGGAACATGGCCTTGTATCTGAAGAATGGGGAGGAGATACCATCATGGTTCCAGTATCCGCTCACACAGGAGAGGGTATTGATGATCTATTAGAGATGGTTCTTCTAGTAGCTGAAATGAGAGAGCTTAAGGCAAATCCAAACAGACGTGCAGTAGGTATTATCGTAGAAGCCCAACTTGACAAGGCAAGAGGAGCAGTTGCCACAGTACTTGTACAAAAGGGAACCCTCCACGCAGGAGACTATGTAGTAACAGGATCAGCATCAGGTAGGATAAGAGCTATGTTTAACTCTCTTGGAGAAGCAATCGAAGAAGCAACTCCATCAATGCCAGCCCAAATCCTAGGTCTATCTGATGTTGCCGAAGCAGGGGATATGATCTATGCTGTAGAAGATGAAAAACTCGCTCGTGAATTTGCAGATAGGGCAGCAGAGTTTAAACGTGAAGAGCACCTTAAGGCAAAGGCTAATACCAATCTTGAAGATATGTACTCAGATATCGGGGATGGTGAGCTAAAAGAGCTTAATATTATAGTTAAGACAGACGTTAAGGGAACAGTAGATGCTGTAAGCCATTCACTTGTGAAGCTTTCAAATGAAGAAGTTAAGGTATCTGTTATAGCAGGAGCTGTAGGAGGAATCACAGAATCAGATATCCTTCTTGCCCAAGCGTCTAACGCAGTTATCATAGGATTTAACGTAAGACCAACCCAAGGAGCTTTGGAAAGAGCAAAAGATAACAATGTTGAAATCAGAACATATTCTGTAATCTATGAAGCAATCGAAGATGTAGAAAAAGCTATCAAGGGTATGCTTGATCCAGAATTTAAGGAAGTTGTCCTTGGTAGGGCTGAAGTACGTGATACCTTCAAGGTTCCAGGAGCAGGAACAGTTGCTGGTGTTATGGTTACAAATGGTTCAGTTCCAAGAAGAGCAAGCATCAGACTTCTTCGTGACAACATAGTAATATTTGATGGTGATATTTCATCAATGAAGAGATTTAAGGACGATGCCAAAGAACTTGCTGGTGGTTACGAGGGAGGTATTGGCCTAAATAGATTCAACGATATCAAGGTTGGAGATGTCATGGAAGCCTATGAAATGGTTGAAAAGGAAAGAGATTAATGAATAAAAGAAGAACAGAAAGAATCTCATCTGAAGTCAAAAAAGAATTATCCAAAATTCTAAGAGATGACTTAAACGATCCAAGACTTAGCACAGAGGCTATGGTTACTATAACAGATGTTGAAGTAACCAACGACCTCTCCTATGCTGACTGTTACGTGAGCGTACTAGGAGATGCTACAAATAAGGAAGATGTACTCGAGGCTTTAGAGCAAGCAAAAGGTTACATCAAAATCCTTATTGGAGAGAGGATGAGACTTAGATCTATGCCAGAATTTAGATTCAAAATCGATAACTCAATCGAACACGGCGCTTACATGGATAAGCTAATAGCTGAAACAATTGCAAAGGATAAGAAAGCCAATGAAGAAAGAGAAAATCAGTAAAGAAAAACTCGATAAATTTAAAGAACTTGTCGATAATGCAGAAACAATCGCAATAGCAAGCCACATCAACCCAGATGGAGACAATCTGGGTTCTACCCTTGCCCTAAGAAAATCCCTAGAGCTTTACGGTAAAGATGTCGAGCTTCTAGCTAATGATACCATAGATGACTACCTACATTTCTTGCCTGAGAAGGAAAACTACAAAGAAGCTTCAAGGGACTCCTATGACCTCTTTATGATTTTGGACTGCTCAGAATTTGATAGGATTGGAGATAGTCTTACACCTATTGCAAGAGCTTCCAAAAACACCTTGGTTATAGACCATCACGTAGGAGGAGGCATAGATACAGACCTCAACTTAATCTATGACACAGCTCCTGCGACTTGCGAGCTTGTATTTGAAATTATCGAAAGACTTAACTTTCCTATAGATAAGGACATAGCAAGTTTAATTTATACAGGACTATGCACAGATACCAACAGATTCTTATATTCAAATGTAACAGAATATACCTTCTATGTTGCAGGAAGACTTCTAAGTCTTGGAGCAGATAGCGAATATATCTATAGAAACCTATATCAATCAAAACCAATGAAGGTAATGAAATTTCAAACAGAAGTTATCTCAAATGCTGAGTTTATGGACAAAAAAGCTTATTCTATTATCTCCAAGGACCTTGTCAAAAAACACGGAGTCCAAATGGGAGATGCTGAAACAATCGTAGGCATGCTAAGAGATATAGATGAAGTTGAAGTTTCTATGATCCTTAAAGAATACGACAATGGCGAATACAAGGTATCCCTAAGAAGTAAGGATGTTGATGTAGCAAGAGTTGCCCGTGAAAACGGCGGAGGAGGCCACATCAAGGCTAGTGGATTTTCTATATTCGATGATTCCCTAGAAGCTGCAAGCAAGAAGGCTATCGCTATCCTAAAGGAAATTGATGTATAGCGGCATTCTAAATGTAGATAAGGAAAAGGGCATATCTTCAGCGAGGGTTGTATCTCTTGTAAGGCGAGGCTTAAATCAGAAGAAAGTTGGCCATACAGGAACCCTTGACCTTGAGGCAAGCGGGGTCCTTCCTATTGTAGTCGGTAAGGCGACAAGGGTATCCGACTATATGATGGATAAGGATAAGACCTACGAATGCCTTATGGAATTTGGAAAAAAGACCGACACTCTGGATGCGGCAGGAGAAGTCATCAAGGAAAGCTCTAAGACTTGCAAGAGGGAAGACTTAGAAGAAGTTCTAGAAAAATACAAGGGCGAGATAGAACAAATCCCTCCCATGTATTCTGCCCTAAAGGTAGACGGCAAGAAGCTTTACGACCTTGCAAGAAGTGGTAAGGAAATTGAAAGAAAGAAAAGAAAGGTCAAGATCTATGACCTAAAGCTAATTGACTTCGACTTTCCCTATGCCAAAATCTCCGTAACTTGTTCCAAGGGCACCTATATTAGAACCCTTGTGGATGATATAGGAGAAGATTTAGAGTGCTTGTCTTTTGTTAAAGAGCTTAGAAGGGTAAGGATTGGAGACTTTCTAGTAGATGAGGCAGTTAAGTCTTCTGATATTTTGGAAATGGATAAGGATAAGCTTATATCGAAACTTGAAAGAGTAGATAAGGCCCTAGATAAGTTTCCGAGATTCGACCTTGCTGATAATCTTTTCGATAAGGCCGTAAATGGCATGACTATAAAGATAGACAGTAAAATAGACGAAGAAGTTAGAGTATACTCGAGAAATGAATTTATTGGCTTGGCAAAGAGTTTTGAGAGTAGGGGCGGATATTTTCTAAAGATGGAGAAAGTATTTTATGATAGAGAAAATAAAAATATATGACCTAAATATGGACCTACCAGATCTTGAAAAAAAGGCGGTAAGTCTTGGAAACTTCGATGGAGTTCACTTAGGTCATCAAAAACTAATGAAAAATAATCTAGAAATTAGCAAAAAGTATGACCTAGAGCCTTCAGTCTTGTTGTTTAAGGAAAACACTAAGCTAAGACTTAAGGATGAGAAAGAGTATATGACAAGTCTTGAAGATAAAATCGAGATTTTGGCGGAGATGGGGATAAATACCTTTTGCTTGATAGATTTTGATGAAAAGTTTATGAATCTTTCTCCAAGAGAATTTATAGCTGAAATTATTAACAAAAAGCTCAACGCATCCTTCGTTATTTGTGGCAAGGACTACAGGTTTGGTAGGAAGGCCTCAGGTAATATCGAAACTCTTAGAAAGCTTGAAGATGAATATGATTACAAGACTTCAGTAGTTGAATTTGAAAAGGAAGATGAGGTAAACAAAATCTCATCCAATCATATTAGAGATCTAATCAGAGAAGGAAATATCAGCAAAGTAAACAAACTCCTTGGAAGAAATTACAAGATAAAAGGAAGGGTTGTAGATGGCGCCAAAAGAGGCAGGACCCTAAACTTTCCTACAGCAAATCTTAAGCTTAGCTTTAACTATGTCCTTCCAGTAGATGGAGTTTACTTTACAAAAGTTAATATTGACGGAGCATCTTTCTATGCTTTAAGCAATGTAGGTACCAACCCTACCTTTGATGAAAGCTACAGAAAGGTAGAGACCTATATACTTGACTTTAACCAAAATATTTACGGCAAGGATATTTCCATAGAATTTGTAGAGTTTTTCCGCTATGATATCAAATTCGATAGCAAGGAAGCCTTAATAGAACAGATGAATTCTGATAAGAAAAAAGCCTATGAATATCTAGAAAATATTTTGCAAAATAAGGATGAACTAGTATAATACTAAGCGGTACCTTTGCTAAGTAAATGATACCTCGACCTTTACTTGGTAAATGGCAAATTATATAAATGGAGGAAATTATGTTAAAAGCAGACGAAAAACAAGCAATAATCAAAGAATACCAACTAGAAGAAGGAGACACAGGTTCTCCAGAAGTTCAAATCGCAATCCTTTCAAAGAGAATTGCTGATCTTACTGAACACTTAAAAAGCAACAAAAAAGATCACTCTTCAAGAAGAGGTCTTTACAAAATGATTAGACGTAGAAAAGGTATGTTAAACTACCTAAGAGAAAATGATATTGATAGATACAGATCAATCATCGAGAGACTAGGTCTAAGAGGTTAATTATTGGCGGGGCATTCCCGCCTTATTTTATATAGAAAAACATAGGAGTAAAGATGGTAAAAACTTACAAATACGAATCAAAATTAGGCAAAGATTTTGAAATTACTATTGGTAAATTCGCAGAACAAGCCAATGGTGAATGCTACATAAAAAGTGGCGATACTTCTTTGCTTGTAACAGCAGTTGCAAGTGAGAAGCCAAGGGAAGGAATAGACTTTTTCCCATTAATTTGTGATTTTCAAGAAAAATTATATGCAGTAGGAAAGATTCCTGGGGGATTCCTCAAAAGAGAAGGAAAGGCAAGCGATGAGGCAACCCTTATTTCTCGTCAAATGGACAGACCTTTAAGACCACTTTTCCCAGAAAACTACTATAATGACGTACAAATCATAGCCACAGTTTTGTCTATGGATGAAGATAACCTCCCAGACCCACTTACCACAATTGGAGCTTCAATCGCCTTAGGAATATCTGATATTCCATTCGATGGTCCTGTTGGAGCTTGTATGGTTGGCAAAGTTGGAGATAAACTAATTATAAATCCAAACAAGGAAGAAAGAGAAAAATCGAGCTTAGAGCTTACTGTAGCTGGTAAGAAGGGCGCTATCAACATGGTAGAAGCTGGAGCAAAGGAGATTTCTGAAGGAGAAATGCTTGAAGCAATGCTTCTTGCCCTAGAAGAGATAGGTAATATTTCTGACTTTATCCAAACTATAATCGATGATATAGGTAAAGAAAAAATCGAAGTAGCTCAGGTAGAAGAGACAGAACTTGATAGAAAGATTTCAGCTGACTTTGAAGAAGAAATTAAAAACTCAATCAGAACTACAGATAAGACTGAAAGAGAAGATAATATCTTCAATATCGAAGAAGCTGCTAAGGAAAAATATCTAGAAGAATATCCAGAAAGTGAAGATGAAATTCACAGAAGAATTGATAATATCATGAAAAAAGAAGTACGTCGTATGATTTCAATCGATAAGATTAGACCAGACGGACGTGATCTTACAGAAATCAGACCACTTTCTGCAGAGGCAGGCCTTCTTCCAAGAGTACACGGATCAGGACTTTTCCAAAGAGGTCAAACTCAAGTTCTATCTGTAGTAACCCTAGGCTCTCCTGCTGATGTTCAAATTATAGATGGACTTAATAGAGAAGAAATTCAAAAAAGATACATCCACCAATACAACTTCCCACCATTCTGTGTTGGAGATGTAAGACCACTTAGAGGACCAGGTCGTCGTGAGATTGGTCACGGACGTTTGGCTGAAAGAGCCCTACTACCAGTACTTCCAGATGAAAAAGACTTCCCTTACACAATAAGAGTCGTATCAGAAGTATTATCATCAAACGGTTCAAGCTCTCAAGCTTCTATCTGTGGATCAACCCTTTCTCTTATGGATGCAGGTGTTCCAATAACAAAACCTGTTGCAGGAATTGCCATGGGTCTTATCAAGGAAGATGACTCTATATCAATCCTTACAGATATCCAAGGCCTAGAAGACCACCTAGGAGATATGGACTTTAAGGTAGCTGGAACTCGTGATGGAATTACAGCCCTACAAATGGATATGAAAATCGACGGAATAACAAGAGAAGTCCTAGAAGAATCTCTAAACGATGCTCACAGTGCTAGAATGAGAATTCTAGACGTTATAGAATCCGCAATCGAAAAGCCAAGAAGCGATATATCTGATTATGCGCCAAGACTATTTACAATCGACATCGACCCAGAAAAGGTTCGTGATGTAATAGGTTCTGGTGGAAAGACAATCAACAAGATAATAGATGCTACTGGAGTGAAGATTGAAACTGAAGATGATGGACACATTACAGTTGCTTCAGAAGATGGCGAAAGTGGTAAGAAGGCCATTGAGATGATAAAATCTATCGTTACAGATCCAAAGCCAGGCGATATCTATACAGGTAAGGTAGTTAGGATTATGAACTTCGGAGCCTTTGTAGAAATTGCAATTGGTAAGGAAGGCCTCCTTCACATCTCTCAAATCGACCACCACAGGGTAGAAAAGGTTGAAGATGTCTTAAGCGTAGGAGATGAGGTTAAGGTAAAGGTAACAGAGATTGATAGGCAAGGAAGAATTAACCTATCAAGAAAGGCCCTCCTAGAAAAACCAGAAGCATGGCCAGTAGACGAATCACCTTACAGAAAAGATAAAAAAGATAAGTAAGAGCACTTAAATAAACTGTTTTAGATAGTGAAGGCTTCGACAATCCTAAAATCATCTAAGCTAGGCGATAGTATTTCTTCGCTTAGCTTTAAGAGTAGGTCTTTAGTTTATGTTTCATAAACATAGTCTCTAAGCTAAACTGTCATGGGCAGTTTATTTTTTATGCCTCTTAATATATAATTATAGAGAGGTGGATATGACTAGTAAAAATCAAAATAGAATCAGAAAAAAATCGAATAAAAAATCACCTAATAGGACCAAGACTAAAAAGCCTAGGGAAAGTAAGTTTGATTTTAGGAGATTTTCTCTAATAATGATGGCAATCCAAGTCATTTTATTTATATTTATATTAAGTTCTAATACCGGGCTTATGGGAGATGTCCTATCAGATTTCTTTGCTAAAATCTTTGGAAAATTTGCCCTAGTCTTCCCAGTTATTGTATTTATAAGTTTTCTATCAGAGCTTAGGGGAAGGTTTAGGGAAAACTTATCTAAGTTTTTACTGCTTTATACTATTTACCTACTCACTCTAGCAATCTTTTCAAGAGACTTTATAAGAAATGAGCTTTCCTGGTCTGTCCAATATGCAGCAAGCCAAAAAACTGATGGGGGAGGAGCAATCGGTGGTGCAATTTCATTTTTCCTAGTAAACCTAATAGGAAATCTTGGCCTTTATATCCTTTATGGCCTTTCAATATTTGCTTTATTAATCGATATAAGTCCCCTAACTTATGGAGAATTTTTTGAGAAAGTTAAGGAAGGCTTTAGCAAATTAGGGCAAAATATAAAAGATTTGACCCTAAGAGCTAAAAGCTCAATCAATGAAAGAAAAAAAAGACAGGAAGAAGAAAGAATCGAAGATAAGAGAGAAGACGATTTAGAAGAAAGAAAAGCTCCAGTAAAGGAAAATCCAGTAAGTGCAAAAGAAAAAGAAGCTCCTAAAAGGGGAGAAGTAAAAAGAAGCCCTGTCAAAAACTTCGACTTAGATAGCTTAGGCGATGCCAAGGTAAATAATTACAAGTCTCGCCAAGTTGAGATGTCTGATTTCAATGAAAGTTTTAGGAGAGAATTTGGAGATTATACTTACCCATCAATTGATCTTTTGGAAGATATCAATGAAGATGGGGGAGTTGATGATAGAGAAATCAGAGCTCGAGCAGTAGCTATAGAAGAGACTTTAGATTCATTCGGCATAGACGGTAAGGTCGTACAAATTGATGTAGGTCCAACAGTAACCTGCTATGAGCTAAAACCTCAAAGGGGAGTTAAGGTTAGTAAAATTGTTAACCTGTCTGATGATTTGGCCTTAGCCCTTGCTACAAGCGGTATAAGAATACTCGCTCCAATTCCTGGCAAAAGCCATGTTGGAATCGAGGTTCCCAATGATAAGAAGGAAGTCGTTGGACTTAAGGAAATCTTATCTTCAGAAAACTTTGTCAAATCCAAATATATAATTCCCTTTGCCATGGGTAAATCTGTATCAGGTGATGTTGAAGTTTCAGCGATTGAGAAGATGCCCCACCTTCTGGTCTCAGGAGCGACTGGATCTGGTAAGTCCGTTTGTATCAATACCATCATCATGTCGATTCTCTACAAGCATTCGCCAAATGATGTAAAACTTCTCCTAGTAGACCCTAAGGTTGTAGAGCTTTCTATTTACAATGGCATCCCACATCTCATAATGCCAGTAATTACTGATCCCAAGAAGGCTTCATCTTCCCTTTTCCGGGCTATCAGCGAGATGGAAAAAAGATACAAATTATTTGAGAAAAATCACGTTAGAGATATAGTTGGATATAAGAAGGCCCAAGAATCTGACGATTCTATGGAAAATCTTCCATATATAGTAATCATAATAGACGAGCTTGCAGATTTGATGATGACTGTAGGAGCAGAAGTCGAGGATTATATAACAAGGCTAGCTCAAAAGTCGAGAGCTTGTGGCATTCACTTAATCATTGCGACCCAAAGACCAACAGTTGATGTCATAACAGGAACAATCAAGGCAAATATTCCTTCAAGGATTTCCTTTGCAGTTACAAGCCAAATAGACTCTAGAACAATCCTTGATGCTCAAGGAGCGGAGAAGCTTCTAGGCAAGGGAGATATGCTCTACGCTTCAAGCGATTCTATGAGGCCAACCAGGATTCAGGGAGCCTTTGTTTCTGATGATGAGGTAATAAGCGTTGTTAGAGAAATCAAGGAAGGAAACGAGACCAACTACGACGAAGAAGCCATAGAGAAGGTAGAAGAAAACGTCGAAAGTCCAAGCGAAGTTTCAGATGATGAAGATGAACTAATAGATGAGGCTATCAAGGTCATAATCAACGAAAATACAGCCTCAGTATCCATGCTTCAAAGAAAGCTTAAGATAGGCTACGCTAGGGCTGGAAGGATAATAGATCAATTGGAACAAAGAGGAGTAGTTGGCGGATATGAAGGATCTAAGCCAAGAAAGGTCCTAGTAGATAGGTCTTATTTAGAAGGAGAAGAAAATGAATTTAGCTAACAAAATAACCCTTGTAAGACTCTTTTTAATCCCTGTTTTTGTCATAATCTTTATGATTAGTGGAAGGGATATGAATATAGCAGCTATTGTCTTTATCATAGCAAGTCTTACAGATGCAGTAGATGGTCATATAGCAAGAAGCAGAAACATGATAACAAACTTTGGTAAGTTTACCGATCCATTGGTAGATAAGGTCCTAACCATGGCAGCCTTCTTGGTACTAGTAGAAGATAATACAATACCTGCTTGGCCTGTTATAATAATAATCTCAAGAGAGCTTATAATCACAGGATTTAGGACTCTTGCGGCAGATTCTGGAATAACAATTGCGGCGAGCATGTGGGGCAAGGCTAAGACTACAAGCCAAATGATATCATTAGTAATGCTTTTACTAAATGTACCTAGCCTAAACAAAGCTGGAATTTTTGTCTTCTATATAGCAGTAATTCTCACGGTAGTGTCTGGAGTGGACTATATAGTTAAGAATAAAAAAGTCCTAGACTTGGAAAATATATAAAAGCTTTAGGAAGAAAAATAGATTAATATTAAAAGTATTAGCTTTTGCAAATAATAGCTCTATCATTAAGCTAAGAGTTAAAGAATTCTTAAAAGAACTTTGACCTATAAGCTTGTGATAGAAAAGAATTTATTTGCGAAAGCTTCTTTATTTTGTATAATGCTTTAAGAAAATTAATAAAATGATATAATAATAGTAAGATTTTGTACAGATTATATAAATAGTAGAGGAGAGTTTATGGATAAAGATAAGCAAAAGGCCTTAGACCAGGCTTTTAAAAATATAGAGAAAAAATACGGTAAGGGAGCTATAATGAAGATGGGTGAAGCTCCTAGAGTTTCAGTATCTGCTATTCCAACTGGAGCAGTCAATCTCGATATAGCTTTAGGTATCGGCGGAATTCCTAGAGGAAGAGTAGTTGAAATTTTTGGACCTGAATCATCCGGTAAGACAACCCTTGCCCTTCATATAGTTGCAGAAGATCAAAAGCAAGATCAGACCTGTGCTTTTATCGATGCCGAGCACGCCCTAGATGCAGAATATGCAGAAAACTTGGGAGTTGATATAGATAACCTAATCCTCTCTCAACCAGATACTGGAGAGCAAGGTCTGGATATAGCTGAAAGTCTTGTAAGAAGTGGAGCGGTTGACCTAATAGTAATCGACTCAGTTGCAGCCCTTGTCCCTAGAGCAGAAATCGAAGGAGAGATGGGTGATAGCCACGTCGGTCTTCAAGCGAGACTTATGAGTCAAGCCCTTAGAAGACTAACCGGTGTAATTGCAAAATCAAACACAACAGTGATTTTTATCAACCAATTAAGAGAAAAAGTCGGAGTTATGTTTGGATCTCCTGAGACAACACCAGGTGGTCGTGCCCTTAAGTTCTACTCATCTGTAAGACTTGACATCAGAAGGATAAAGACAATAACCCAAGGAGATAATTCTATAGGATCAAGAACTAGGGTTAAGGTTGTCAAAAACAAGGTAGCTCCTCCATTCAAGGTAGTAGAATTTGATATCATGTATGGTAAGGGAATTTCTAAATCTGGAGTATTGCTCGATACGGCTGTAGATATGGACATAGTTGATAAGGCAGGATCTTGGTTTTCTTACAAGGACGAAAAGCTCGGCCAAGGTAGGGAGAATGTCAAAGACCTCTTAGAAGAAAATCCAGAACTTATGGCCCAAATCGATGCAGAGGTTAGAAAAAGCATAATCCAAGCCCAAGAGGATGGAGAGGAAAATACAGAAGAAGACAAAAAAGAAGAAGAAAAGAAATAAGATAAAATAAGAAGACCCCAAATTCCAGAATGCGGATTTCGGGGCCTTTTTAGTCTAGGAAACTTAATTGATTTAGTTTTCTTTCTTGAAGATTTGATAAAGATATTCCTATTAGCCTTAGCATCTCGCCCTTGTGGAGGTCTTCTAAGAGACTTAGGGCTTCATTGTAGATATCTTTTGCCCTATAAATTGGCTCTTGGAGAGTAATAGACCTAGTGTGATTTTTGAATTTGGCATCTTTTATTTTTAAATTTACGGTTTTTCCTTGAATATTTTTGATATCCATCTCATCTTCTATAAGCTCAGATAAGTTTTTTAGATAGGAAGTGAGAATTGCCATATCATTGGTGTTTTGAGCAAAGGTCCTCTCCTTTCCTATACTTTTTCTAACCCTAGAAGGATTAATCTTCCTATCATCAACTCCCCTTATGACATGATAGATATAGGCTCCTTGCTTGCCAAAATTATCGATGAGGTATTCGTAGTCAAGTTTAAGGAGGTCCTCTACCTTATAGATGCCTATTTTATTTAATCTCTCGCTAGTTTTTTTACCTATGCCGTGGACCTTATTTACAGAAATATTAGGTAAGAAGTAATCTAAGTCTTCTTTTCTAATTTGAGTTATCCCATGGGGCTTTTGCCAATCGCTTGCAAGCTTTGCTAGAAATTTGTTGTAGGATATACCGATAGAGATCCCTATGCCAGTTTTCCTTAGGACTTCTTCTTGAAGCTTTCTAGCGAGTTTTTTGGGAGAATCTGTTTCTACTAGTAGATAGGCCTCATCAACAGAGACTTGCTCCATTAGCTTAGCATATTCTTTTACAAGAGAAAATACTTCCTTGGATTTTTTTCTGTAGTATTTATGATCTACAGGAAGAAGAATAAGATTTGGACAAAGTTCTTTCGCTATAAAGACAGGCATAGCTGAATGTAGGCCAAATTCTCTTGCCTTATAGTTGGCAGTAGTAAGGATTGATTTGTTTGACAAACCTCCAACAGCTAGGGGATGATTTTTCATTTTTGGATTTCTTAATTCTTCGCATGATGCATAAAAAGCATCACAATCGACATGGAATATGTAGTTCATAAGCTCACTATACTATTTGCTAGATATAAGCCCAAGATCTATGATAAAGCTTTGCCTAAAAAGAGTATATACAGTATGATATTCTTATGAGAATAGATAAATTTTTAAAAAATGCGAGAGTTATTAAAAGAAGACAAGTTGCTAAAGAGGCTTGTGAAAATGGCAGGGTTAAGATAAATGAAAAAGAAGCCAAGCCAGGAAGCCTTGTAGAAGAAGGAGACATAGTAGAAGTCGCCTTTGGCAAGAGCAATCTTAAATTTAGGGTCCTAAACTTGATTGACGGAGCCAAGAAGAACGATGCTTTTTCTATGTATGAGGTTATCGATGAGTAAGAAGAATTCGTATCTTAAGCAAAGAAGAAAGAAAAACCAAAGATTTCTATTGACTATCCTATCAATCCTTGCTCTATCGGCGGGATCTTTTAGCCTATACAATAAGGCTATTGAAAAAGAATACGCCAAGGTAAATAAGGATATTGAATCTTTGAATAAGAAAAAAGAAGACTTGCAAATTACTATCAAGTCCTTGAAAGAAGATTACGACAATAGAAATACTGATGAGTTTAAGGAAAAGATTGCAAGAGATAGACTAGATATGGTTAAGAAATCTGAAGTGGTCTATGAAGATGACAATAATAAATAAAGTTAGAGAAACTATAAGAGCAAATGGGCTTATAGAAGAAGGCGATACCATAATAGTCGGAGCAAGCGGAGGTCCCGACAGTCAGTTTCTTATCTATGCTTTGATGGAGCTTAGAAAGGAAATGGATTTTACAATTATCCTTGCCCATCTAAACCACCTCCATAGGAAGGAAGCGAATTTTGATGAGAGCCTAGTCGAGGAGACTGCAGAGAAATTTGCCTTAAGCTTTAGGAAGAAAGCAGCGAGTATGGATGCTTACGCCAAGAAATATGGCATATCTTCTGAAGATGCTGGAAGAAGGCTAAGGTATGAGTTTTTTAGAGAAATCCAGAAGGAATATCCCAAGTCAAAAATTGCTATCGCCCACAACCTAGATGATCAGGCAGAGACTGTCCTTATGAGGATTATTCGAGGAACTGGAGTAGAAGGTCTTAGGGCTATGGATTATAGGAATGGGGATATAATAAGGCCCATCCTAGATATTAAAAAAGCTATGATCTTAGATTATTTGAATAGTGAACAAATACCCTATGCAATTGATAAGACAAATTTCACGACAGATTATACGAGAAATAAGCTTAGACTTGATATAATCCCCAAAATTGAAAAGATTAATCCAAACTTTAAGGAAAGCCTAGTCAAGCTTTCTGAGATTGCGACTGATGAGATTTCTATTAGCGATTCCTATATAAAAAATATTTATGAAGATATTATTATTCAAAGAAAAATAGATTTTGTAAGCTTTGACAAAGAGGCTTTCGAAAGTCAGGATAAGGCTATCCAATCAAGGCTTATAAGATGCGCCATAGGAGAGATTAAAAAGGAAATTAGAGATATATCCAAGGAAAATATCGATAATTTTTTAAGTCTAGTTGACCTTGCTAATGGGAAATCTATTATAAAAGATGACTTAGTTTTTCTTAAGTCCTATAAGTTTTATAAGATGAGCTTAAGAAAGGAAGATTCACAAAAGAAAACTGGGGAACTTACTATTAATATAGGCGAGGAACTTAGTTTTGGAGGAAAAAGAATCAAGATAAGTTCTGTATCTGATTTTCAGAAAAAACATGGGAAGAATATCGAATATTTCGACATGGACAAATTAACTTTTCCTCTAAGTGTAAGATTTAGGAAAAACGGAGATAAGTTTAAGCCAATAGGCTTGGGCCATAGGAAAAAGATCAAAGATTTTTTTATTGACATGAAGGTAGATAAGGAAAAAAGAGAAAAAATCCCCCTTATTTTATCAGAAAATGATATAATATGGGTGACATCTTTTAGAAGCTCGGAGGATTACAAGCTAGATCCTTCTACAAAAAATATTATAAAGATAGAGGTATATGATGAAGACTGACTACAGTGACATAATTGAAAGAGTATTGATTGATGAGGAAAGTTTGAAGCTAAAAATAAAACAATTAGCTAAAACCATCAACACTTACTATGAGGATAAGGATACATTAATCCTCGTAGGAATCCTCAAGGGTTCGGTGATGTTTATGGCTGAGCTTGCCAAAAGCTTAAATATCGACCTTCAGATGGACTTTATGGTTGTTTCTTCTTATGCGGAAAACACCTATTCAAGTGGTAATGTCAAAATTCTTAAGGACCTCGATATTGATATCAAAGACAAGGAAGTTCTAATAGTCGAAGATATTATAGATACTGGCTATACCTTAAAGAAGACCAAGGAAAATCTAATAAATAGAGAAGCAAAAGACGTAAAAATTGTAACCTTACTCGATAAACCTGAAAGAAGAGAAGTAGAAATTAAACCTGATTGGTCAGGCTTTAAGATACCAAATGAGTTTGTTGTAGGCTTTGGTCTTGACTTCGATCAAATGTACAGGAACTTACCATATATTGGCGTTGTCAAAAGATCATTTTATGAAAATATAGAAGATGCTAAATAGGTCTTTGGGCCTATTTTGTTTTTGAGGAGGGAAAATGAGGAATTTAGATTCGATGATTATACTTATGTATGGGGCAATAGTAGTATTTTTCCTATACAGAATTTACAAACAAGTAAAAGATAAGAAAAAGCTTGAAGGAGAAATATCAACATTTAAGAGACCTTCATCTAGCTTTGAGATGATTCTTTTTTCAGTATTAGTTGTAACTGGAGCTGTAAATCTATACGCAGGCTACCAACAGGGAAATAAACAGAGTATGCTCACAGCTCTTGTTATGATTGCTCTTGCCATTGTATTTATGATATCAACAAGGGCCAAACTTAGCCTTGCAGAAAACGGCATCCTTGCTAATTCTAACTTTAGAACCTACAAGGAAATTAAAAAATGGGGTTTTGATACAGACAATGCAGACCTTATTATGGTTGTCAAAGATAGTAAGGGTGAGAGTCGTGAATCAACTAAGGTTAGAAAAGAAGATATAGAAGAAATCAATAGACTAATTAGAAAATATAAGTTAGGCAAGTAAGCTTGAAATTTCACCAAATAACCGTATCATATAAGAGTTAATTTGAAAGTGATTTGGAGATTTTATGTTATTAGTAATTGATATCGGAAACACTAATACGGTTATAGGTGTTTACGAGAAAGAAAATTTGAAATCAAAATTTAGAGTGGCGACCGACCTCAAAAAGACAAGTGATGAATTGGTTGCTACTTTATTTAATATGCTAGCAATTAAGAAAATTAGTGTAGAAGACATCGAAGATACAATCATGAGCTGTGTCGTACCAGACGTTATGTATAACTGGCAATCTGCTAATAGGAAGCTCTTTGATAGGGAAGCCATAGTGGTAGATTCTGACACGCCAACCTTTCTTACGATTGAGTACGAAAATCCTAGGGAAGTTGGAGCTGACAGGATTGTCGATGCAGTAGCAGCCTTTAGTAAGTACGGAGGACCGACTATAGTCGTTGATATGGGAACTGCCATTACCTTTGATGTAATTACAGAAGATAGGAAGTATCTGGGAGGATCCATCGCACCTGGTATTAGAATTGCCCAAGATGGACTCTTCGGCTCTACTGCAAAACTTCCTAAGATCGAGCTAATGGAGCCAGAATCTGCTATTGGTAAAAATACTTCTGAATCCATCAATGCAGGTATAATATTCGGCTATATAGGAATGATCGATAATATTATTTCAATCTTAGAAGAAGAAATGGCAGATAAGTACGATATAGACGAAAGCGATATAACTGTTGTTGCAACAGGAGGTTTCTCCGAGCTAATCTCAGCATCTAGTAAATTTATAGAAATTATTGAACCTGACTTAATGCTTGAAGGATTGAGACTAATCTATGAGCGAAACAAAAATCTTTAATGAAATAATGCTTGCCCCCATGGCGGGAATTACCGATTCAGCCTTTAGGCAAATCTGCGAAGAAAATGGCTGCGATAAGACCTTTACGGAGATGGTATCTGTAAACGCTCTTGATTTTAATAATAGGGCGACAGAAGAGATAATGTATACAGCATATAGTGAGAAAAACTGCAATATTCAGATTTTCGGAAAAGACTGTGATATTATCGAAAGAGTCATCAAGGATAAGATAAATCCTAGGGAAGACTTTGAGGAAATAAGCTTTAATATGGGCTGTCCTGCTCCTAAGATATTTAATAACGGACAAGGATCAGCTTTAATGAGAGATGTGAAGAAAGTCTATGAGATAGGCAAATGCCTTAAAGAATCCACAGACAAGATTGTCAATGTTAAAATCAGAATGGGCATTGATGATGATTCCGTAAACTATATAGAAGTCGGTAAGGCCTTGGAAGATAGCGGAATAGATTACGTCATCCTTCATGGTAGAACACGCAAGCAGCAATATTCTGGCAAGGCTAATTGGCAAGCTATCAGAAAGCTAAAAGAAACTTTATCGATTCCTGTTATAGCCAACGGTGATGTCTTTAGTGTTAAGGATTATAAAGATATACTCGATGAGACCGGGGCTGACGGGGTAATGATAGCAAGAGGGGCTATGGGTAATCCCTTTATTTTTAGGCAAATTAAAGATTATATCCAAGGAAAAGAAACTAGTCCCATAAGTTATGAAGACATACTTGCTACAATTAAAAGACAATACGAACTATCTCTTAAGTACAAGAAGGAAAAGCTTGTAATAAATCAAATGAGAAAGCATGTCGGTTGGTACATCAAGGGCCTCCCACAAGCTGCAAGCTATAGGGATAGGGTAAATAAATTAAAAACTAGTGAAGAAATATTTGATTTACTAGAAGAATATAGGAAATTTTTAGAGGATAATTATGACAGAAAATAAAGAAGTAATATTAAGTAAAGAATATTTAGAAAAACTTGAAGATGAACTAGAGTATCTTAAGACCAAAAAGCGTCCAGAAATTGCTGAAAAAATCAAAGTGGCAAGAAGCTTCGGTGACCTTTCAGAAAATGCTGACTACGATGAAGCTAAAAACGAGCAAGGTGAAGTAGAATCAAGGATTGCCAAGGTTGAAGATATGATTAGAAATGCCAAGACAATCGAAGTTATCGAAAACTCCGATGAAGTTGGTGTAGGCAATACTGTAACAGTTTATGATGAAGAGTTCGACGAAGATTTGGAATACAAGATTGTGGGAACTGCTGAATCAAACCCACTTGAAGGATTTATTTCTAATGAATCTCCAGTTGGTGCTGCCCTTATCGGAAAAAAGGTAGACGAAAGAGTAGAAGTAAGCACACCAAATGGAAAGATGTATTTTGTAATCAAAAATATTAAGTAAAGGAGAAAACATGGCTGATAACAAAGATTTAAATGAAATGCTACAAATTAAAAGAGACAAGCTGGAAGACCTTAAGAAAGAAGGAAGAGACCCTCACAAGGTCGTAAACTTTAAGGGTAGAATTGCTTCAAGCCTTATCAAAGATAACTTCGAAAAATATGATGGCGAAAAAGTAAGAATTGCCGGAAGAATTATGGCCAAACGTGGACATGGAAACATGAGTTTCATGGACATCCAAGACGAAGAAGGTCAAATCCAAATAGTAAACCGTAAAAATGTTATTGGCGATGAGTTCAAACAAGTTAAAAAATACGATATAGGCGATATCGTAGGTATAGAAGGAAAAGTATTTAAGACAAATCAAGGAGAAATCTCAATTGAGACTGAAACTCCACTACTAATGACCAAATCTCTTCAAATGCTTCCTGAAAAATGGCATGGACTAAAGGACCCTGACCTAAGATATAGACAAAGATACTTAGACCTTATAGTAAATCCAGAAGTAAAAAGCGTATTCGTTCAAAGAAGTCAAATCATATCAGAAATCAGGAGATTCCTAGACGGTCAAGGCTTCCTAGAAGTTGAAACTCCAATCCTAAACACAATAGCAGGAGGAGCTACAGCTCGTCCATTTACAACTCATCATAATTCTCTAAACATAGGTATGTACCTAAGAATTGCATCAGAGCTATATCTTAAGAGATTAATCGTAGGTGGATTTGACAGAGTTTATGAAATCGGAAGAATGTTCAGAAATGAAGGAATGGATGCAACTCACAACCCTGAATTTACAACAATGGAACTCTACCAAGCCTATGGAGATTTCGAAGACATGATGGAAATCACAGAAAATATGGTAGAACATGTTGCAAACAAAGTAAAGGGAACAACAGTTGTAGAATTTGATGGCAACGAGATTGAACTAAAGGCTCCTTGGAAGAGAATCTCAATGATAGATGCAGTTAAAGAGCACTCTGGTGTAGACTTTAATGAAATCAAAACTGATGAAGAAGCAATCGCTATTGCTAAAGAAAAGGGAGTAGAAGTAAAGGAAACAAGAGGCGAGATTATAGCAGAATTCTTTGATGAATTTGTTGAAGATAAACTTATCCAACCAACATTTATCGTTGACTATCCAGTAGAAATTTCACCACTTGCAAAAAGAAAGAACGATGATCCTTCCCTAACATATAGATTCGAAGCCTTCATCAACGGTGCAGAAATAGCTAACGCCTTCTCAGAGCTAAACGATGCCCTAGATCAAAAACAAAGATTCCTTGATCAAGTTGCTAAAAGAGAAGCAGGCGATGACGAAGCACAAATGATGGACTACGACTTCGTAAATGCCCTAGAAATAGGAATGCCTCCAACAGGCGGACTTGGTATAGGAATCGATAGACTAATCATGATCCTAACAGGCCAACACTCTATAAGAGACGTATTACTCTTCCCAACAATGAAGCCAATAGGCCTTGAAAAGGAAGAAAATGATAAACAAAAGATCGATTCAATTGACCAAGAAGATGTAGAAATTGACTTTTCTAAAGTACAAATCGAAGATATCTATGAAGATGTAGACTTTGATACCTTTAGCAAGTCAGACTTCAGAGCTGTTAAGGTTAAAGATTGTGTAGAAGTACCAAAGAGCAAGAAGCTTTTACAATTTACTCTAGATGATGGAACTGGTGAGGATAGAACAATCCTATCAGGAATAAAGGCCTACTATAACCCAGAGGACCTAATAGGAAGAACCCTACTTGCTATAGTAAACCTACCTGCAAGAAAGATGATGGGAGTAGAAAGCCAAGGAATGCTACTATCAGCAATCCACAAAGAAGAAGGCGAAGAAAAACTAAACCTAATCATACTATCAAATAGAATACCTGCTGGAGCAAAATTATACTAAATATTTAAGATAAAGACTATGGAAAAAGAACTGACCCCTAACAGCTAGACTTAAAGACTAACTTTAGGAGGTCTTTGTCAAATCGTGTTGGTAAATAAAAATCAACCAAATTATATATCAGGGATAGAAATTTCTATCCCTGAATTTTAGTTTTCTAATAAATTTCAAGTGATAAATATTCTTGTTCTAAAATTAGTAAAATTCCTGTAGCCAAAAGCTATCCTCTTTAATACCTTAATAAAATTGTTAACACCCTCAATTGGTCCATTAGAATAATCATAAATAAATGAGTTCTTGATAAAATCTAGGTAATAATAACAAGTATCTATTGATGTTTTCATTCTATCGCTAACTTTATCTTTAAAATAACTCAAATGAAATGTAAACAATTCAAAGTTCCTTTTCTCAATATCTTCCCTCAGGCATTGGTAACAGTCGTATGTATCTTTTAAAGTGTTATCAACATCAAGACTAATATCAACAATATCTTCATTAGAAACAAACTTACCAGGGAAATGAATACGCTTAAAAAAATGAATAGGATCAAGAAGTTTGTATAGCTTTAAAAAATGTTTCCAATATTTATTAAGTGTTTTGTATTTAAGATTGCAAGTGGAAAAATCCTTCATTGTATCAATCCTCGTATGGTTAAAAGAGTTTGTAAAAAGCTTTACAATATGAAACCCATTAATGACAATTTCTGCATTAACATAGTTCCTGTAAAGGTCAACCCCAAAATTGTCCACAGTTATTATCGAAAAGTAGTCCACATATAGTAAAAAAATTGACCACATGTATCTTTCACCTAGGTGAAAAGCGTCTTACATATATTTCACATATTTTTTGACCACTCTATTGTATCTTCCTTCCATCATATAACTATTTTACCTAGACATATCCATAATATGGGCCCTATGGGCAAGTCTATCTACTATTGTCCCAGTTAACATAGGATCTTTAAAAAACTCCTCCCATCTTTCAAAGTTTAGATTAGTTGTTAAAATTATCGAGCCCTTATCATTTCTAGATGATAAAAGGTTAATTTGAGAATATCAAAAAGAATAATAGTATAAGAAAGATACTTACTGATTTAAAACCTAAGTAGTATAATGAGTATATGATAATATTTTCTATTTTAAACGGAAATAATATTTTGACTTTTGAAGGAGAGTGATTTACATATGAATTTAGCGGATCCCAAAGATATTACTGTTAAAATAGTTTTATTGATACCGATTATTTTAACATTATTTTCTTCATATATGATAGATAAGACAAATGGAAATATTATAGCAGGATTTAATACTATGGAAGAAGACAAGAAAGAAGAGCTAATAAGAAAAGGATATTTATCTAAAGTCAAAAAAATGACTTTTATAATGAGTATACCTTTAGTTATTGCCTTTTTGTCTAGTTTTTTTGTTAAGAATATTAAGCTTTATAATGATATTCTTATGGGAGCATGGGGGTTGTTTGGAATAATTACGATTTTAGGAATTGTTGTTGTTAATTATTCTGTAAGAAAATAATGACTATAAGCTTTCAAACATTTTGTGTATAGAAACCTCCTGATTCGAGTAAGGAAAATGAACTGACCTCCAAAAGTTAGATCAAAAAACTAACTTAAGGAGATCAGTATTTTAATAAAAACATAGTTCAAAATTAAGTTGATTTCGTATCGAAAATATCGATATTGCTAAGGGTATAGTATTGGTCCCCATCAATAAGTTTTACTCCCATAGCCTTTATCTCTTCCTCTACAGAAGAATTTGGTGGATTATTTCTTCTATTAAACCTCGCTGTATTATCATTGCATAATGATGTTCGGCCTTTAAGAGAATTTTCTGATAGATGGCGTATACTAGGAATCTGAATATATCATGGTCTACGAGATCTGGCTTACCTCCAGTTTCTTCCTAAGAAATTAGAAATTATATAGACTTTTATCAGCAAGTACTTTGCCTTTAGTAGTATCTCATTCGACTTTTAGTTGTTTTCTATTAGGTCTTTGAATCTTTTCTCCAATTTATCTATAAAATTATTGTAAGCTTTCTCCATTAGATATCATTTTTATAATTTTTGAATAGCATTAGATATTTGTATATATTAGCCTAATCTTTAAAGTAAATCCACGATATGGCAGAAGGAAATAGCTTAAAATTTATTTGATTAGTAGTAAATATTTCTCCATCTATATTAGCAAGAAAGGCCTTATCAGAGGAGATTTGTCCACAACTTATTTTATACTCATTGAGCTGAGGGCTAGTCCTGTGCTTGCCTTTTTTGTATTTTAGAATCATAAAGGGAAGCTTATAGAAGGGGATCTTCTCTGCTGTGATTAGGTTTACTAATCCATCATTAAGACTCGCTTCTGGAGCTGGGTTAAAGCCTGATCCGTAGTAGGCTCCGTTACAGATTGCACTTATTAGAAACTCACCTTCGATTTCCTTACTTTCTCCATTTTCCATTAGTATTTTGATCTTAAGATTCTCATAACCTATATTTCTAAGTGAAGATATAACTGCTTTTATATAGGCCTTTTTTCCAAGCTTTGGATTTTTTTCTAAAAACTTGTAAGCCTCCTTTAAGACTTGAGTGTCAAATCCAAGGCTTGTTACATTTATACAAAGCTTGTCATTAATTTGGATTAAATCTATAGGACTTGTGTAATAAGAAAAGATTTTTTCTAGTTTAAAGTTTTTGTAATCGAAGTTTTTAGCAAAATCATTGCCTGTACCGGTTGGTATTAGGCCGATAGATATATCTTTACCATAAGCTGTATTTGCAAGCTCATTAAGAGAGCCATCTCCGCCACAGATTATGGCGTATTTTTCAAAATTATCTTCTTTGGCAAAGTCTTCAATAATCTCATCAATATGACCCTTGTACTTTGTCTCTATTACTTCTATTACACTATCACCAGGAGCTTTTTTCTGTAAAGCTAGGAGCTCATTTTTATTAACATCAAACTCAGTCTTACCAGCTTTGGAGCTGATTATAAATAATATTTTCTTCATAAATTCACCATTATAACTATACTAAGATTAATAATTATTTAAAGCATGCTAAATTTCTCTGATCTTATAAAAATATGTTGACTTTAAATTTCACCTATGATAATATAATGATTATTATTATCAATAAGGAGAAAATATGAACAAAAATAAATTATTGAGGGCAATGCTAGTAGCATCCCTAGTACTTACAGGATGTGGAAATTCAGGTGAAGAAGCGCCAAAGGCAGACGAGAATAAGGAAGCTATTCAAACAGAGGAATCCTCTAATATGGAAGAAAGCAAAAATGAAGAAGCTAAAGAAAGTTCTGATACTGTAAAGATTAAGGATATCCATGGTGAGGTTGAAGTTAAGAAAAACCCAAAGAGGGTAGTTGCCCTTGATAACAGAACTTTCGAAACTTTGAGTGATTTTGGGGTAAAACTTCTTGCAGCACCAAAAGATGTTATGGCAAAGACTTCCCCTTATGTAAGTGACGATTCTGTAGAAAATATTGGTAATCATAGAGAACCAAATCTTGAGTTACTTGCCGCAGCAGACCCAGATTTTGTTATAGTAGGTCAAAGATTTGCTAAATATTATGATCAAATCAAGGAACTTCTCCCAAATGCAACCATAGTAGATTTTTCCTATGATGTTAGTGAGAAGAGTGAACACAGTGGGGAAAATTTAATAAATGGTTTTAAGGAATCGACTCTTGCCCTAGGACAAATATTTGAAAAAGAAGATAAGGCCCAAGAACTTGTTGACAAGCTTGATAAGTCAATTAAGGAAGCCAAAGAAGCCTATGATGGACAAAGTGTTATGAGTCTTATAGTATCTGGTGGGGATATTGGCTATGCTGCACCAAAATCAGGCAGGGTATGGGGTCCACTTTATGAAGTACTTGGGCTTAAGCCATCTCTTGAGATTGAAAATTCATCTTCAGACCATAAGGGTGATGACATTTCTGTAGAAGCAATCGCAGAATCCAATCCTCATTATCTATTTGTCCTAGATAGGGACCAAGCTACAAGTGATGCTGAAACATCAACTCCTGCCAAGGATGTTATTAATAATTCACCAGCCCTCCAAGGACTCGATACGATAAAAAATAACAGGATCTATTATGCACCAGATGATACCTACACAAACGAATCAATCCAAACATATACAAAAATATTTGAAGGTCTAAAGGATCTATTCCAAAGTGAAAAGTAGGAGTAATATTGTCCTTAAGAAAGATTTTATTATAGCAAGTCTTATTGTCCTAGGGCTTGCTATAGTATCAATCATGACAGGAGCTTATAGTATTATGAGTCAGGAAGATGGCTTAGATATGGTATTTATAACAAGGATACCGAGAACTCTTGCTCTGATGCTTACGGGTCTTGCCCTTTCTACTTCTGGACTTGTCATGCAACTTATAAGTCAAAATAGGATGGTCGAGCCTACTACAACTGGTACTATAGAGTGGGCTTCATTGGGGCTAATTTTAGTCTATATTCTGATTCCTTCACCAACTATGGTTCAAAGGATGCTAGGAGCAATTATCTTCTCCTTCATTGGATCTATGATATTTTTCCTAATAATTAGAAAGATTAAACTAAAATCTTCTCTCTATGTGCCTATTCTAGGAATCATGTTGGCTGGAGTTGTAAGCGCATTTACTACTTTTATTTCTATAGAGTTTGATATGATGCAGGTCCTTGAAATATGGTTCCAGGGTTCCTTTGCTGGAGTGCAAAAGGGAAGGTATGAATTTCTTTTCCTAATAATTGCAATATCCATTGCGATATTTTTTTATGCGGATAGACTTACTATGGCAGCTTTAGGTGAAGATTTCTCTAAAAATATTGGACTAAATTACAAAAGGATTATTCTTATAGCGAACTTTCTAGTATCAATAGCGGTTGGAATTGTGGCGGCAGTTATAGGCAAGGTTCCCTTCCTTGGACTTATAGTTCCAAACCTAGTAAGCCTTGTTAAGGGAGATAATCTTAGGGAAAATCTACCTTGGACTGGGCTTATCTCTATGGGAATAATTTTACTAGCAGATATTATCTCTAGAACTATAATTGCTCCCTTTGAAGTCCCTGTTTCATTAATATTAGGAAGCTTTGGATCGGTATTTTTTATAGGACTATTACTTAGAACAAGGAGGATAGGATGAACTTTGATAATTCTTTCAGAAGTAAAAAAGACAGATATTCTTATTATGTCCTATGTCTTGGCCTATTAATCTTTGCTCTTCTTTTTACTTACGGCCTACTTGTTTACAATAATCCAGTTCCTCTTAGCTCGCCATCATTCTTGCCAGTAATCAAAAGGAGGCAAAATGCCCTTATAGCAATGGCTATAGCAGCTGTCTGCCAGGCATTTGGGACTGTCTCATTTCAGACGGTTACTTCAAATAAGATAATCACACCATCACTTCTAGGATTTGAGGCAATCTATGCTACAATTAATACAAGCCTAATGTATTTTCTGGGCCTTAGTGCTTTTATATCCATATCCGGCATATATTTCTATATGGGTCAGATACTAATCATGGTCCTTGTTTGTCTTTTGCTTTTTTACGGGATACTTAATATGAAAAATGCAAGTATAGACTTAGTTCTTTTAGTAGGCGTGGTCATGGGACAGGGGCTTAGGTCAATTTCTGCCTTTATGCGAAGGATTCTGTCACCATCTGAATTTGACGTTCTACAAGCGAGTTTGTTTGCTTCAGTGAATAATGCTAGGGCAGATTACTTTGGAATATCAATTGCCCTTGTAGGTCTAATAGCTTGTATTATCTTTTTAAGTAGCAAGAAACTAAATATCCTTGCCTTAGGAAAAGATGTTTCTATCAACCTAGGCATTAATTACAAGAAAGAAAGTATTAAAATCCTTGTTTGTGTATCGATCCTTATGTCCGTATCGACCGCCCTTGTTGGGCCTATGACATTTTTTGGCTTCTTGGTAGCGACTTTATCCTATCAATTAGTCAAAAGCTACGATCACAAGTACCTACTAATAGTAGCGTTTTTACTGGCTTATCTGATTCTAACAGGCTCTTATTTCCTTATGAATCACATCTTCCATGCCAATGGAGTTGTATCAATATTAATAGAAATGATTGGAGGAATTAGCTTCTTGATGCTTTTATTCAAGAACAAAGATTTATGATAAAACTAGATAATGTAATTAAAAAATATTCAACAGAAACAGAAATTGGTCCTCTTAACTTTTCTATAGCAAATAAGGGGATTAATTCAATAATAGGACCCAATGGAGCGGGTAAGTCTACGACCCTTCTAATGATAGGAAGGCTTTTAGGCATAGATGAGGGTGAAATTATCGTTGGTAATTATAATGTTAATGAAACTTCTGATGATACCTTGTCTAGGATAATTTCCACTTTACGCCAAGAAAATAATTTCATGGCAAGAATAACTGTAAGACAATTGATCTCCTTTGGAAGGTTTCCTTATAGCAAGGGCAGACTTAGCACTGAAGATTACGAGATTATGGAAAAATATATTGAATTCTTGGACTTAGGCGGCTTAGAAGATAGATATCTCAATGAACTATCTGGTGGCCAGAGGCAAAGGGCTTATGTTGCTATGGTCCTAGCTCAAGAAACGGACTATGTCCTCTTAGATGAACCCCTTAACAATCTCGATGTAGCAAGGTCTGTGAGCATGATGAAGCACCTTCGAAATGTGTGTGACAAACTTTCTAGGACGATAATTCTTGTAATCCATGATATAAACTTTGCTGCCAGGTATTCTGATAAAATATTTGCCATGAAAGATGGTAAGTTAGTAAAATCTGGGTCAGTAGAGGAAATGATGGACCCTAAAATCCTATCAGAGATATTTGAAACAGAAATAGAAATTCTAGATACTTCCTCTGGGAAAGTCGCTATTTATAATTAATCCACTGGGGTGGATTTTTTCTTTATAGGATAAGGAGTTTGTCAAAATATCGAATAAATCACTAGTGCTTATAGAATACTTTATATTTTAAATATCGACACATAATATTTTAGATGAAATATATTATAAAAGTGTTAAAGTAATAAGAAGGGAGTGATTTAATGAGAAAGAAAATAATTAATATTTTGACATGCATATTACTTATGACAAGCCTAACCGCTTGTGGTACTAGTGCTAATAAAAATGTAGAAGAAAGTGCAAAAAGCACGGGAGACCTTATAGATAATCTAGATAAAGGTAATATAGAGCCTTCAAGTGATGATTCTAGTAAGAAAGAAGCGGTAAAAGGTAAACAAAGCGATAGGGAAGATGCCAAGGCTAAATGGGAGATGACTCTTGCAAAAGAAAAGGAAAATGATAGCAAGAGGGAGAAGGAAAGAGAAAAAGACCTAGAATCATATAAGGAAGCGTCTATAGCTAGAAAGTCTAAAGATGTAGATAATAAAAAACATAAACAAAAGAATATTGATCAAAAGCATAAAGATAAGGAAGAGGACAAAGAAGAGGACTATGCAAAAGTTAAGCTAAAGTTTTTTGGAGATACCATGGCCCACCTTGGTCAAATCCAATATGCTTACGCTTATGGGGGAGGAAACTACGATTTTTCCAATCAGTTTGCTTATATTTCAGATTTTGTCAAGGATAGTGATTTATCTATCACAAACTACGAGACAACCTCTAATCCAAATAGAGAATACGCTGGTTTTCCTGCCTTTAATGCTCCGCCAGTTTATCTTAAAAATATAAAGGATGCTGGTTTTGATGTGGTTACTACTGCAAACAACCACTCATTGGATACAGACGAAGAAGGAGTTCAGACAACAATCGCGGCTGCCAAGGAAGCAGGCCTTGACTATGTAGGAAGCAAGGAAAAAGAAAGTGATAAGATTCTTTATAAAGAAATAAATGGGATGAAGATTGCAATTCTCGCCTACACTTATGGAGCTAATGGTAAGGAAGACCTCCTAAACTTAAGAGAAGAAGTAGATTCCCTAAACTATCTACACGAGGAAAATATCAAATCTGATATAGAAGAAGCCAAGGCAAATGGGGCGGACTTTATCATAGTTTATCCTCACTGGGAGATAGAATATCAGTCTTATCCTCAAGAAAGTACGGTAGAACTTGCTCATAATATGATCGATTGGGGAGCAGATCTTGTGATAGGTAACCATCCACACGTAGTTCAACCTGTTGAGATTTATAAGAATGAAGATGGGAAAGAAGGTCTTATAGCCTACGCCTTGGGGAATTTCATATCTCAACAATCTCTCGAGGTAAGTGGAGATATAAGGTGTGAGCAATCCCTTAGCATTGAGCTAAGCCTTAACAAGAACGAAAAAACTGGCAACAAAAAGATTAGTGATATAAAACTTCACCCACTTTGGGTAGGAACAAACTACGATGATTACGGCGCAAGCATCAAGACCTATCTATGTGAAGATTTCCTAGAAGGTGGAGACAAGTATGATTTAGTAGATGATAATCAAAGAGCAAGAATACAACAAGCCTACGATATGACAATGAAGACGGCAAAAACTGAGGTGAACTAATGGGAACATATGAAATAGGAATCCTAAATGCTATACAGAACATGAGAAGTGAAAGTTTGGATAATTTCTTCCTAACTATAACTTCTCTAGGTAATATGTCTATACTTTGGTTTAGTATGATTCTGATATTTATGACAACAAAAAGATACAAAAAGATTGGAGAAATCATATTAATATCATTTTTCTTAAATCTAATAATTGTAAATATAATACTTAAAATATCAGTTGGAAGAGTAAGGCCATATGAAGCGGTAGGATTTACTGATTTATTGATAAACCACTTATCAGATAATTCCTTCCCTTCAGGCCACACTTCCTATGCGGCATCCTTTGCTACGGTTATAATTCTTCTTGCAAAATCAAAGCCTGTAAAATACTATGTAGGAATAATGGCTGTCCTAATAGCCTTCTCAAGATTATATCTCTACGTACATTATCCAACAGATGTTCTTGTAGGAGCGATAATAGGCATACTTTTAGGACTAGGATCAATCAAAATATACCAAAGCCCTAGCTATGGGAAGTTTAAGAAAAAATTTAATTTACAAAGACAGTAATGGATGGTATAATGTATAGGTACTTAAGCCGGTGTGTTGGAATTGGCAGACGAGACAGACTCAAACTCTGTTGTCCACCAGGGCGTGTGGGTTCGAGTCCCACCACCGGCACCATTACTTTTATTAAATTATGATATTGGAACTTTTGGTGAGGGATTATTAAATTTCACCTAGGAGTTAGCAATATCTTTTTTTGTTGGGATTTTTAAGCTCTTTGGAGATAAATTCATCAAGTCCCTTACTTTTAATAAAAATATTAAAATTACATTTTATGACAGTGAGCTTTTAAAAGGCTATGTAGAAACTTATACCCCTAGTTATGCTTCTTATGATAATGAAGAAGAAATTGCGATATTGACTATAGAAAAAAAGCTATCGTTAATGGAATAAATGAAAGTGAAATAAAAAAAATGAAATGTTAGATTAAGCACACTAGCAATTTTTAGATGTGTTATTTAATTATAGGAAAGATTACTAAGACAGAAAGAATAAATAAACTACGATCAGATAGCTAAAGTTTTTAAGCTAAGAGTTTAAGATGTAGACAATATAATAATTTTACTAGCTGAAATTAATAATATGTATTTGAAATAGAGTTAGTGATCTAGATTCCTAAAAAGGGGCTTTGGCAGATAATATTAACTATCCGCCAGCCCCTTTTACTTATTTGTATTCAAATTTTAAAAATCTATTTGAAAGATATAAAAATAATCCTACTTCTCCCAGAGCAAATATAAGCAGTGTTAGAAGATCGTGTGGATTTATAAATCTAAAGTTGTTGGATTCAATTGCTAAAAAGCTTAATCCTATTATTTTAAGTGACTTATAAGCTGTTCCAAAAGCTATTATAGTAAAGATACTAGATAAGAAGACTATTATCCCAAAAGATTTTATCCTTATAGCTAAGGCTCCAAATATGACAATAATGGGAAGGGCTAATAGTATACTCATAGCTATATAATAAAAATATATAGAAAAATTAATTGAGGCAAATCCTCCTATAAATTTCCCAGCTAGATAGAAAAGAGCTAGGAAATATATTTGACACAGGCTAATTATAATAAAAGCTAGGATTATTTTGCTTATTATAAAGGATATATTTTTCTTTGGGCTTAGTCTTATAAACTTAAGTCCAGCCTTATGCTCCACTGACCACAAGCTTGCTATTATAATTGCAATTAGCGGTATATAGAAAAAAGTAAAGTAAAAAAGACTAACTTGAGTCCGCAAACTTTGCCATTCATTTGTCAAGGTCATTCTGTTTCCCATATAGTTTATAAGACCAAATGCATTTGCCAGTAAGGGAATTATCAAGCTTACTAGTAAAATATTTATAAACTTTATTTTCTTCAATTCTAATTTTAACATTTTTCCTCCTAGTCTTTGTATAAGTTGTAAGCTGTCATTGATTTTAAATAAACAAGGCTTAGGATCAGTAAGGTAAAAGCAATAATAAGGGTATAGGGATTGATAGGATTTAATATTTGAATAAATCTTCCTCCCTCATTTACATAAGAAATATTTAATAGGCTTGCCATCCATGCAAAGGGATTGATATAAGCCAAAACCTGTGATGTAAGCATGGTTATTACGCCAGTAAGTCCTCCTACTATAGAAATAAAAGATAGGGCATAGACTTTCTTTACCTTCATTTCTATTATCATAAAGATTGCAAGAAAAAATAAGTTGATTACTATAACTGATAGGTTAAATACTAAAAATCTTATCAAAACTTCCTTACCCAGACTAAAGTTGATTCCTTTTCTTGCAGCTAAGATAAAAACAAAAGCTTCCATTAGCTGAAGGAAGACTAGTTTTATAGATAAATTTTTAAACTTATTGATAAGAATTGTATTTACCTTTCCTCCAAGCATGATTTGCATCTGCCACATTTTGTTTTTCTCTTCAATTTCAATTACTTTTTTCACAAGAGATGATATTAGTATAGGGTTCATTAGCAGTGATATAAATAGATAGGTATCCAGGATATAGGAAAGTGGATACTTACTTGCGGCAAAGGACTTGGAATTGCTAAAGCCTACTATCATTAGCGTTTGGATTAAAAAAACTATTAATATTAGCAAGTTTATTTTTAGTCTCTTGTATTTTTTTCTTTCTAAGTTTTTCATACTAGGACCTGCTTTCTTCGATAAATAGTTTTTCGAGACTTTCTCTTTCTTCCTCTATCCTGTATATATCTACTTTGCCATGAAGGAAGTTTACAATACTTGCAATCTCAGGATTTGTTTTCTTGCCAAGAATTATTTTTTTGCCCTTAATACTTGATTGGTCAAGATCTAAAAGTTCTAGGGCCTTATTGTTGTCTGATGTGCGTAAGGATATAAAAGGTGGATGAAGTCTCCTGTATTCTTCCAAGCTTCCATTGTAGACTAAGTTTCCCTCTCTAAGTATTCCTATGTGGGTAGAGATTTTTTCTATTTCATCTAGGATATGTGAAGATATTAAAATACTTGTAGTAGTATTTTTTACTATATTTTTAAATAGATTTCTCATCTCCTCAATTCCTTGTGGATCTAAGCCGTTTATTGGTTCATCAAGTATCAAAAGTTTGGGACTGCCAATAAGTGCTATGGCTATACCAAGTCTTTGCTTCATGCCCAAGGAATAGTCTCTAGCTTTTTTATTACCAACATTATTAAGACCGACCAGGTCCAAGGTTTTTCTAATATCTTCCTTATTCACACCCTTTAGTTGACATACTATTTCTAGATTTTCGTAGCCTGATAGGTGGTCATAAAAGGAAGGACTTTCGATTAGAGCACCAAAATTTTGGTTAAAAGTCTTTTGATTTTTGGAGTTTATTTCCTTGCCAAAGACTTTGATTCTTCCTTCGTCTTTTTTAACAAGACCTAGGATAAGTTTCATCAGGGTTGATTTACCAGCTCCGTTTTTTCCTATTAGACCATATATAGTTTTCTCTTCAATCTCTAAAGACTTAATATCTAATACGGTTTTATTGTTATATGATTTTTTCAAGTTATTTACTTCAAGTATTTTATTCATAATGATTCCTCCTAAAAATAGAATAGCAAATTTAGATTAAAATAATATTCAAGTAATATCACTTTTACATCACAAACACGAAGAAATTAAAATACTGATGTATAATGAGGCTAATGAGGGGGAAATGAAATGGATTTTAGAAGCGATTTTTCTATCTTGCTAGTAGATGATGAACAAAGCTTATTAGATAATTTATATAATTTTTTACAAGATAAGGGCTTTAAAAGTATCTATACTGCCAAAAATCTGAAGGAGTCAAGATTTAAATTAAAAACTTATGATATTGATCTAATCGTCTTAGACTTAATGCTAGAAGATGGGAGCGGTTTTGATTTACTAAGGGAAATTAGACAGACTTCTGATATGGCGGTTATTATTCTATCTGCTCTTGATGGCATAGACGATAGGAGGGAAGGCTTTGCAAACAAGGCGGATGATTACTTAGTTAAGCCTTTCTTTCCGGATGAACTTCTCTGGAGAATTGATGCGGTTTTAAGGAGGAGTAAAAAAGCTAAAAGTGAAGATAAAATAGATTTAGGGACTGTAATTTTTGATAAAGCTAAGGGAGTACTTGAAAAAAACGGCGAAGAAATATCCTTAACTGCTACCCAATTTAAAATTTTATCTTACTTAGCCGAGAATATAAATATGATAGTTTCAATTGATCGTATCCTAGACACTATTTGGGAGGACTCTTACGGCTATGAAAATACCTTGATAACTCATATCTACAGGTTGCGTGAGAAGTTAGAGGAAAATCCAAGAGAGCCAAAGATTCTTATAACTATAAAGGGACTTGGTTATAAGCTTGTAAAAGAGAAGTAGAGATGTTTAACTATATATTAAAAAGATTTAAAAAAATTGTCATTAGGATAATATCTTTGATGTTTTTTCTGGTATTTATATTTATGACATTTCTCTATTTCAACTACAAATTAAGAGAGGAATATCCTAATCCAAATGATGTTTACGCTTTTGTGGAAGAAAATAAAACTGATACTTACTTGAATAGAAAAAATAAAGAATTTTTGAAAGAAAATAATATTTGGTCAATAAGGCTTGATAAAAATGGACATGTCATAGAAAGTTTCGATAAACCGAGAGAGGTCAAGGATAAGTTTGAGCTTACTGATGTTGCAAGATTTACTAGATACTACTTAGCAGATTATCCTGTTTTTACCTATATTACAGGAGATGGATTAATTCTTTTCGCCTATCCCAAAAATTCTTTGGATAAACTCCCAGCTAATTATTATAATTATAAGAATTTGATCTTTAATTTAGAAATACTTTTAGTATTTGTAATCCTATTCCTATTGTTTGTATATATATTTTATAGGATAGACATTAAAAACATCTTAAAAAATATCTCTCCTCTCCAGCAAGCGATGGATGATATATATGAAGAGGACTACGAAAAGCTGGATGAGGATGGAGAACTCAAAGATTTGGCGGTTTCAATAAATCAAGCAAATGAGAAATTCATTAATCTAAAGAAATCCCAAGCTAAGTGGATACGAGGTCTAAGTCATGATGTTAGGACTCCGCTGGCTAAAATTTCACGGGAAATAAGTAAGGAAAACAAGGCTGATTTAGATATCGAAAATATCCAAGACCAAGTAGTTAAAATTTCAAATATACTTGAAGGATTAAATCTTACCATGTCTTTAACTAATATGGACAAGGAGAGTTTTAGTGAACAAAGCCCCCTAAAAGAGATTCGTAAAGTTATTATAGACAAATTAAATGATAACCCAGATAGAGAGATTATTTTTGAAAACAAACTGGAAAATAGAGATTTAAAAATCAAAATGGACCCCAATTTATTTTATAGGATGTTAGAAAATATTATAAAAAATTCCCTCCAATATACAAAAGGCAAAATTCTTCTTACAATTTCAAATTCAGTAAACAAATTAAATATTGAAATTATAGATGAGGGCGATGGTATATCTGATGAAATAATAGAAAAAATAAATAAGGAAGATTTGACGAATGTTACTAAACATGGTCTAGGGATTCTTATATCCAAACAAATAGCTGAGCTACATGGAGGAAATTTTGATTTAAAAAATGAAAATACTGGACTTAGAGTAATATTTACATTTGAATATATGTGATGTATGGATGAAGATATAAAGTTTAATCTATAGATTCTTTATAATGAGCTTAATTTAAATAAAGACGGTTGAAAGAGTTCCTGAATTCCAGAATCTATGATAAAATTATAGATAATATTTATTTAGGAGCTTATATGAAGAATGATCGCAGGGAATTGATTTTGCATGGTAGTATTTACAAGGCTATCTTTGTGATTTCTATACCTATAATTTTAAACTTTTTCATCCAACAACTGTATTCACTGGCGGATGCTTTCTGGCTTGGTAAGCTAGGGACGGCGGAGTTTGCATCTACTTCCTTTACTTGGCCAGTTATTTTTTTATTTAACTCGATAGGAATGGGGCTTTCTATTGCAGCGACTTCTCTAGTTTCCCAGCTTTTGGGAAGAGATGATGTGAAAAATGCACAGAAGTATACGGATACTCTTATTAATATTTCCTTAATCTTTTCTATAATATTTATGATCTTAGGTTATTTTACGGCTGAAGGGATTGTAAGTCTTATGGGAGCTAATGGAGAACTTCACGATTTTTCTGTGATTTATCTCAAGTATTCCTATTTTGGAATTCCCTTTATATTTTTGTATTTTATCTATTCAGCAGTTTTTTCTGCCCAAGGAAAAAATACTATACCTACTGTGATAAGTACAACCTGTGTGGTTTTAAATATGATTTTAAATCCTTTCTTCATCTTTGATGAGATCCCTATTATAGGTCTTAGAGGACTTGATATGGGAGTTAAGGGGGCTGCTTTAGCCACTGTCCTAACCCAAGCTTTGATGTTGATTTTTGGTTTTATTCATTTAAGGCTTAATAAGGACTATATCAAGCTTAATTACAAGTCCTTATTTTTTATAAAATGGGAGAAGGATATTCTTAAGAGAATTTATAGGATTGCAACTCCTTCTGTAGTTGGTCAGATGGGAACTGCGATTGGCTTTATAATTTTAAATGCCTTTATCCAGTCATACGGTACAGAAACTGTCGCAGCTTATGGAATGGTAAATAGGATTACGGGTCTTTTAAATATTCCTCCTAGCGGGATTGGTTCAGCTATTACAGGAATTATTGGTCAAAATATTGGAAATAGGAATATAGATAGGGTCAAGGAAACTTTTAGGAAGGCTTCTTTTATAGTAATTGGCATGTCTATAATAATAGCTATCTTAAGTTTCATTTATAGATACGAAATTCTTACGTTTTTTATAGATGCCCCTAAGGATTCAGAACTTATGATCCAGGCCAATTCCTATATGTTTTATACTTTATTGACTTTAGTAATGCTTAATATGTTTTTTATCTACCAAGGGCTCTTCCAGGGATCAGGAAACAGCAAGTACTCTATGTTTGTTGATTTGTTAAGACTTTGGGGGATTAGGATTCCACTATTGTTTTTCTTTAAGTACTTTACATCCTACAAGGCTACTGGAATTTGGCTTGCTATGGCTATTTCAAATGTCCTAGTTACTTTTATCGCCCACTTTATCTATGCTAAGGGTGATTGGAAGGGCGGTTCTTTCTAGCTTTATGAAAGAAAAAAATTGCTCTTGCAAATGTTAACATCAATAGGTTATAATTAATATGAGTAGGAGGAAAATTTTGCAAGATTATAAAAGAGTTATTCTTAAGTTAAGTGGTGAAGCTTTGGCTGGTGATAAGGGTTTTGGCTTCGACGATGATATTATAATAAACATATGTGAAAATATTAAGGCTGTTTCTAAGCTTGGAGTTCAAATCGCTATTGTTGTAGGCGGTGGCAACTTCTGGAGAGGAAGGTCAGGTAAGGAAATCGACAGGGCAAGCTCTGATACAATCGGTATGCTTGGAACTGTGATGAATGGTTTGAGGGTCCAAGGAACCTTAGAAGAGATGGGTCTTGAAACTAGACTTATGACTGCAATCGATATGAAGGAAGTAGCAGAGCCTTATATTAGAAGAAGAGCGGTAAGACATCTTGAAAAGGGAAGGATTGTAATCTTTTCTGCAGGTACTGGTCTTCCATATTTCTCAACAGATACTACAGCAAGTCTAAGAGCCCTAGAGATAAATGCAGATGTGATTCTTCTTGGAAAGACTGGCACTGATGGTATCTATGATAAAGATCCTAATGTCTATCACGATGCAGTAAGATTTGATAAGCTAACTTATAAGGAAATTCTTCATAAAGAATTAAAGATAATGGATACAACTGCTACATCATTGTGTATGGATAATGATATGCCTTTGTTTGTCTTTGGCATAGATGATCCAAGCAATTTAGTAAGAATATTTGAAGAAGAAGACCCAATTGGGACTATAGTAAAGGAGAGTTTTTAATGATTTATGAACAAATAAAAAAACAAGCAAAAGATGAGATGACTAAGGCACTAGATTCTTTCGATAAGAGAATTGCAAATATCAAGGCAGGTAGAGCCACTGAAGCAATCCTAGATGGTATAACTTTCTCATACTACGGAACAGAAACACCAATCAACCAAGCTGCAACAGTATCAATCCCAGAAGCTAGACTTCTTGTAATCAAGCCATGGGATAAGACAAATATTGGACCAATTGAGAAGGCTATTCTTAAATCTAACATTGGTATAACTCCTCAAAACGACGGTGAAGTTATTAGACTTCCTTTCCCACAATTGACAGAGGAAAGAAGAAAAGAATATACTAAAGAAGTAGATACCTACGCAGAGGATGCTAAGATTGTCATAAGAAATAAGAGAAGAGAAGCCATGGATGAAGTTAAAAAGAGTGAAAAATCAGGAGACATCACAGAAGATGATAGATACACTCTTGAAGATGAAATCCAAAAGATTACTGACAAGATGATTGAAGATGTTGAAGCATTGGCTTCAAAGAAGAACAAAGAGTTGATGTCAGTATAATAAATTGAATAAGATTAATTTAAAAAGTTTAGGCGAAATTTTGAATAAGGATATTGGACCTGGTAGGATACCTGCTAGGACAGTATCCTTATTTCTTAAACAATTTTCATTACTTTTAAGCTCTGGAATAAGTCTTGATGAGAGTCTTTCCATCATAAAAGATCAAAATATGGATAAAAAGCTTACTAAGGCCCTTTCGAATATACTTATCAGTTTGAATTCAGGACTTAATGCCTATGAGTCTTTTAAGAGAGAAAGTAGATACTTTACTCCAATGCTAATAGCCTTTATAAAGTCAGGCGATGAGGGAGGAAATATGGCGGAGATTTTGGGAGAACTCTCTGATTATTTATCAAATGATAGCAAAAATAAATCCCAAATCAAACAGGCCTTTATATATCCAATCATTCTAATGCTTGTTACAATCACAGTAGTAGGTCTTATTGTGACCTTAGTTATGCCGACTTTTACAGAAAGTTTTGCTTCTTATGAAATGGTCCTTCCCTTATCGACAAGAATGCTTTTGGCTATTAGTGCTTTCTTTTCTGAATATGGCTTTATAGTTTTATTATTGATCTTAGCCCTAGTCCTTATTTATATCTACTTATATAATAGCAAAGCATATAGGCTTAAAGTCGATACATATAATTTTAAATTACTGCCATTTAAAAGATTCAGAAAGCTTTCTATGGACTATCAAATAAGTTCTCTCTTGTATATTCTACGTAGAGGAGAGATTGATATAATTAGCTCGATTGGAATAATTAGAGAATCTTTTACCAATACTTATATTAAAAAGAAACTTATCCTTATACAAAAAGACCTCCTAGATGGTTTAAGCTTATCCTATGCCTTTAAGAGGGCTGGGATTTTTTCAAATCTTTTAATTTCCATGATAGAAGTAGGAGAAGATAGTGGATATTTAGTTGAAGCCTTAAAGAAAACATCGGATTACTTTGCCAATGAATACATATATAGGCTAAAGAAAATATCTACCATGGCAGAACCTGTTTTGATCTTGATCATGGCCCTTATTGTAGGCTTTGTCGTATTTTCTGTTACAATACCGATGTTTGATTCGGTTAATTACTTATACTAAGGAGAAATTATGAAAAAGAAAAAAGGTTTTACTTTAATTGAGCTTGTCATAGTCGTAGCAATAATTACAATACTTGCAGCGATAGCAATTCCTAAATATAAGAACTCTAAGCACAAAGCAGCCATAGCAGCCCACAACGCCAATGTCGAAATGCTTATGACAGCAGGGACTATGGCAAGCTCTGATGGAGTTAATGATACTTGGACAAGCCAAAGTTATGCGAAAGATTATGTACAAAAATGGCCAGAAATACCAAAGGGAATTGGTCATGATGGGGAAAGCTATGAAGTTAAAATTGATGCGAATGGCCATGTGAGTGTAAGTCCAGGACAAATACCAGGACAAATAAAGGAAAGTCCAGCTAGTAATAATTAAGTAAAATGATATATATATTTCTATTTATAATAGGGTCAATATTTGGATCATTTGCAAATCTTGTAGTCCGCAGGAGATTAAGAGGAGAAAGTATAGTTTTTCCTAGAAGCCACTGTGAGTCTTGTGGGAAATCTCTTAGCCCTTTTGAGCTAATTCCAGTAATTTCTTTTCTTATTCAAAAGGGAAGATGCAGGTCGTGTGGGTCTAAGATTTCTCCTGATAATATCTTTATGGAGATTATAGGTGGGATTTTGTTAATAATAAGCTCTCTATATGGACTTAATCTTAGGACTTGTATGATTTTCGCTTCCTTAATTATAGGTCTTATAATATCTCTGATAGATCTTAAGACTATGGAGATCTATAGGAAAGATTTGATAATGCTAATCGCTCTAGGACTAGGCTATAGGTTTAATTTCTTTACTAGAGACTTTCTTATACATATTATAATATTTTCCTTGGTTTATTATTTGCTATATAGGCTTTCTGGAAGAAATATCGGAGATGGAGATTATTATTTCTATTTGGGCTTAGGACTTTTATTAAATGATAGTTTATTTACTATCTTTGTCTTATTTTCCATTTGGATTGGAGGTTTCTTTGGACTTTTGATCCTTCTTAGGGAAAGGAAAAGGGGAAGACGCATGCCTTTTGCAATATTTATCTATCTTTCTTACATAATAGTCTTGATAATATATGAGGGAGCAGTCCTATGAGAAATAAGGGCTTTACTTTAATTGAACTAATTGTCGTCATAAGCCTTGTCTCTCTTATTTCTTTAGTGGGAATGGTTAGATTTGATTTTTTAGGAAAAATAAGGGCAAAAAACGAATTAAACATTCTAATCAATGATATGTATTATGCTAAGGAAAAGGCCCTGATTAGCGGGAGAAAATGTACAGTTCATTTCCGTGAAGATAAATATATGCTGAGGTTTTCCAAAGTTTCTGTTATGGATGATATGGAAGATATAGATAGGAACTTGGCTTATCTAAGTCTAACAAAAAATGTAGACCCAGTTGTCTTTAACGATACAGGATCTGTATCAGGAGCAAAAACTATAGTATTTTCTTGTCCCTACCTAGTTGGAAAGGATGGGAATATAAATCTTATAATAGGAGTTGCAGGAGGTTCTATTAGAATTGAAGAAAACAAAAACTAAGGGCTTTACCCTAATAGAATGTATAATTGCCCTGGGATTTGTGGCAATCCTTTCGCTTATACTTCTTCCGAGCCTTAATAATATAAATAGGATTAACCAGGAGTCAGAGGATAAAATTAGGATGACTTATGCCCTTGAAGAAGCTATTGAGAAAAATAAAAATCAGGATTTAGGAGAATATTCTTATAATATAAATGGCTTTGGAGTTGAAGTTAGTGTAGAAGAATACTCTCCAGGACTTAAGAAGATTACTGCAAGCTGTGATGGCTTTGGCCTTGAATTGGTAAGATAAGATGAAAAAAGGATTTACCCTAATAGAACTTCTAGTAAGTATTGCCATAGCAAGTCTTCTTATAGGAGCCCTATCTATGGTTTTTTCTTTAAATGTGGGATTTCTAAACAAAGAATATATAGATGAGAAGGATTACAAGAACGCAAGCCATGCCGCCTTATACATAGAAGATAAGATTAGAAGAGCCCATAAAATTGTTAAGACAGAAGATGATAATTGCAATTTCACCCTTTATATCAGTGAATATGAACAAAGTAGGCATAAATTTGTTGAATCTGCCTATAGATTTAGTCTTGAGAATGGAAATGTCCTTTACGCTTATATATACAATACAGATAAATTCTCTGAAAGAGAAGGCAAAGTTAGGATTTGTGAGATAGATGACCTTTATCTTTATTATAATGATGAAGATGAGGATAATAAATATATAGAAATGAATATAGATTCTTCTTCTACTTCTATCAAGACATTTATAAACTTAGGAAGACGATTATGAAAAAGGGTTTTGTAACAATATATGTCCTACTTATCTTGCTTTTCCTTTCTGTAAGCATTGTTTTTGTAAGCAGACAAGTCCAAAGCAAGAATGATTTATCCAAGGATCTTTTAACTAAAAAAAAGGCCGTCTATGAGGCAGAAAGTCGTGTCAATATCTTTGAAAATAACTATGAAAATGAAATAAAAGAATATATCTTAGAAGACTACAAGAGGATAATTGATGAAAGTTTAAGTGATGTAGACCACGCAAATGCCAAGGAATTCTACATCGATTATAATAATTCCAAGAAAAAGATAATGCTTATGAGAGTGATAGATCCAAATATAGCTCCTAGGAAAGATAAGGTCTATAGGGTATTTGAGCATATCTATTATAAAAATGTAATAGCTGAAGCAAATATATATCTAAGAGCTCGTGAGAATATTCTTTTATCTAGCGAAGAAATTTTAAGATATGAAGATATAAAAGATGAGCTTAATAAATTCGAATTTAAGAAAGACAAAACAATCCATAATGAAATACCAGCTACAAGCAAAGAAAAACCTTATAAGGGAGTAATAATATTAGATCGAGATACGACAATTGATAAGGACTTATATGTAGAAGGTATTCTGATAGCTAAGGATAGGATTAATACAAAAGGAAAAAAGATAAGAGTTACGGGACTTGCAGCTATAGATCAAAATAAGGAAAATATAGAATATGTTAAGGATTATGGACCTATCATTGATAATATCCTTAACAAAACTGATCTTATAGAATTAGAAATCTTGTCAAGCCATAGCTTTTAGCCTTGCCTAAAAGTAATTTATGGTATAATGGAAATAGAGAAAATTTGTAAACAATTGGAGGAAACATGAAAATATTAGTAATAAACTGTGGTAGTTCATCACTTAAATATCAATTATTTGATATGGCAAACGAAGAAGTTATGGTAAAGGGTCTTGTAGAAAGAATCGGAATCGATGGATCAAGACTTATCCAAGAAAAGGGTGATGATGAATTTATAATCGAAGAAGACATGAAAGATCACACTGATGCCGTAGGTCATGTTTTTGATGCCCTAGTTGATAGTGAAAACGGAGTAATCAAAGATCTATCTGAAATTGATGCAGTAGGCCACAGATTCGTACATGGTGGAGAAAAAATCACAAAATCTTGCCTAATCGATAAAGAAGTAAGAGATGCAATCGAAGAATACAGCAAGTTTGCCCCACTTCACAACCCAGCTAACCTAATGGGACTTGAAGCTTGTGAGAAATTACTTGAAGGTGTTCCAAATGTAGCAGTATTTGACACAGCCTTCCACCAAACAATGCCAGAAAAAACTTTCCTATATGGTATTGATTACAAATACTATGAAGAAGATTCTATTAGAAAATATGGTTTCCATGGAACAAGCCACAACTTTATTACTAACAAGACAGCAGAAATCCTTGGCAAAGACGTAAACGAACTTAATATCATCTCTTGCCACCTTGGTAATGGTTCATCAATCACAGCTGTCAAAGAAGGAAAAAGCTATGATACATCAATGGGACTAACCCCACTTGAAGGACTAATCATGGGTACAAGATCAGGAGATATCGACCCAACAGCTGTAACATATATAATGAAAGAAAAAAATCTTACAGCTGACGAGATGGAAAACATCCTAAACAAAGAATCAGGAGTACTCGGAGTTAGTGGAGTAAGCTCAGACTTTAGAGACCTAGAAGCTGCTGCTAAAGAAGGAAACGAAAGAGCTCAATATGCCCTAGATATGTTTGTAACAAGAGCTAAAAGATATATAGCAGGTTACATGGCAGAAATCGGAAGTGTAGATGCCATAGTATTTACTGGTGGAATTGGTGAAAATTCAATCGGTATGAGAAAAGACATCATGGAAGGATTCGAGCAATTCGGAATCAAGATTGATGATGAAAAGAACAACGTTCGCGGTGGAGCCCACGAAGTATCTACAGATGATTCAACAGTAAAAGTAATGGTCGTTGCAACTAACGAAGAGTTGATGATTGCAAGAGATACAAAATCCATCGTAGAAGCTTGACAAAGAACTCTTATCATTATATAATATAAAAGATTGCTAAACTGATAAGAGGAGGTGTCAAAGATGGCAGTACCAAAGAGAAGAACATCAAAAACAAGAAAAAATAAAAGAAGAGCCTCAGCTTATACTTTGAATAGATCAAACTATGTTGAGTGTCCAAATTGTCATGAGCCAAAACTTCCACACAGAGTTTGCCCAAACTGTGGAGACTATAAAGGCGAAACAATTCTTGATGTAGAGTAAAGATAGTGTTTTACACTATCTTTTTTAATATAATATTTTAAAGAGGGAAAGATGAAGATATTAATTGATACATACGGAGCAGATAAGGGCGAGAAAGTCCTAGTCGATGGGGCTATAAAAGCCCAAGAAAAACGCAACTTTACTCCAGTATTTGTTGGAAATAAAGATAAAATTGAAGAATTAATAGATGGTAGGATAAAAGATTATGAGATTATCCATACAGATGAATTTATCTCTAATGACGAAGATCCAGCCAGGGCTATCAGAAGAAAGAAAAATGCCTCTATAGTATTGGCCTTCGAAAAGTCTAAGGAAGAAGGCTATGATGGTGTGCTTTCTGCCGGATCTACCGGGGCCCTTCTAGCGGGAGGACTTTTCATTGCCAAAAGGATAAAAGGAATCGATAGGGCCTGTCTCGCTACGAGCCTACCTACTCTAGGAGAGACAACACTCTTGATGGATACAGGTGCCAATATGGATTGTAAGAAAGAATTTTTGGAAGAATTCGGATTAATGGGTAAAGTATATCTAGAAAATGTTCTTAATATAGAAAATCCAAAGATTGGCCTACTCAATGTTGGAGTCGAGGAGCACAAGGGAAATAAACTTGCCAAGGAAACATACGCTCTCTTAAAAGAAGCAAATCTCAATTTTGTAGGAAACATCGAAGCAAGAGATTTATTTACTGGCAAGGTCAACGTAATCCTAGCAGATGGTTTCGATGGAAATATTGCTATAAAGACAGCTGAAGGAATCTTTAGCCTTATGGGCAAGGAGCTTAAGGACGTATTTTATAAATCCTTATCTAACAAACTTGCAGCAGGAATCCTTAAGAAGGATCTTAAGTCCATGTTTAATAAGTTTTCTGCTGATGAAGTCGGAGGTGCTCCACTTTTAGGAGTTAAGTCCTATGCTTATAAAGCCCATGGCAATGCCAATGAAATTGCTATTTCAAATGCTATTTTAGGGCTTATGGATTATATAGATAAGAATGTTATTGAAAAAATAGAAGGAGAATTGATTTGATTAGAGAAAGACTTAAAGAATTAGCAGTTGAAAACCTTGATCTCGATCCTAGTGAAATCGACTTTGATAGCAAGATTTCTGATTTAGACATCGACTCTATTGACTTAGTTGATTTTATAATGTTAATCGAGGATGAATATTCAGTAGAGTTTTCTGATGAAGAATTAGATGAGATTGAAACACTTGCTGATATTGTAAGCGTGATTGAGAGCAAAAATTAATGGCTATTTCTAATAATAGACTAAAAAAAATAGAAGAATTTGAAAATAAGATTGGCTACACCTTCAATGATAAAGATTTGATTGATGTAGCCTTTACTCATTCTTCCTATACAAATGAGGTCAAAGGTAAGAAAAAAAGCAACGAAAGACTAGAATTTTTGGGAGATTCTATCCTAGATATGATAGTAAGTGAAGTACTCTTCAAACACTACTCTATGAAGCCTGAAGGCTGGCTAACCAAAACCAGATCAAGACTAGTGTGTACCTCATCATTTGCTAAGGCTTGTGAGAAGTTTGAAATGACGACTTTCCTTAACTTTGGAAATGGGGAAAGACAAGGTGGGGGCGAGCTTAAAAAGCATGTCAAGGCGGATACCTTTGAGGCCGTATGTGCTGCAATATATTTGGACTCTTCTTATGATAACTTGTTCAAATTTTTGAAGGAAAACTATAAGGAAGAAGCCCTAGAGATTATAAATGATGATTCGATTTTCAATGATTATAAGACCAAACTTCAAGAATATCATAATGCAAAAGATAGGAAAATCTTAAAGTATGTTCTAGTAAAAGAAGAAGGCCCAGAACATGAGAAGACTTTTACCATGGCTGTTAAGCTAGGAAACAAGGTATTGGCCCATGGGGTTGGCAAGAATAAAAAGCAAGCAGAGCAAAAGGCTGCCCAAGCTGCATATGAAAAAATAAAGAGAAAAAATGGCTAAGAAAGAATATATAATACCTATTTTTATACCTTTTTTGGGCTGTCCTCATGATTGCGCCTTTTGCAATCAAGTGAAGATTACTAACTTCAAAGACAAGCTGGATAAGGATAAACTAATAGAAGAAATCGAAAAAAATCTTTCATATTTTCCAGAAAAAAGGGCCGATGAACTTGCTTTTTTTGGAGGATCTTTCACAGGGCTTGATGAAGATGTGATGATAGCTTATCTTGATGTCGCAAAGTCTTACAAAGATAAGGGAATTATTGATAGAATCAGACTTTCTACTAGACCTGATTATATAAATAATTCTATTCTAGATATATTAAAAGAAAAAAGTGTGGATGTAATCGAGCTTGGCATCCAGTCCCTCGACCAGAAAGTATTAGACTACAATGAGAGAGGTCACAAAATAGAGGATTCATACAAGGCAAGTGAGCTTATCAAAGAATACGGCTTTAGCCTAGGCCATCAGATTATGCCAGGACTTTTTATGGATGAATATAAAAAATCTATAAAGACCGCCATAGATTCGGCTAACATTGGTCCAGATATGGTTAGGATCTATCCAACTCTTGTGATAAAAGATACCAAGCTTGAAGCTCTTTATAATCTCGAAGTCTATAAGCCACTTGACCTAGATGAGGCAGTCGAGCTTTCTGCTGAGCTTTACATAATCTACAGGGCAAAGTATATCGATGTGATAAGAATCGGCCTACAGACTACTGAAAACATCAATGAAGGTGTTGATGTGGTGGCAGGTCCCTTCCATCCTGCTATCAGGCAACTAACGGAATCCTTGGTCTATAGGAAATATCTAGAAGAGCTTATCGAAAGAGAAAATATAGATAGAGACTTTACCATACACACAGATAACAGAAGTATTTCCATAATTAGTGGCAATAAAAAATCCAACAAGAAATATTTCTACCAAAAATATGGAATAAATCTCTCATTTGAGGCTGATAAGTCTGATTTCATTAGCTTAGAAGATAGAAAGATTAAGCTTGACTTAGATGGATTTATCTACTCTTATGTAAAGGAAACTTACGGTGGTGATTTGATATTAGATTAGAAAATGTAGAGCTTAAGGGCTTCAAGTCCTTCGCTGATAGAACAAAAATTGAATTTGATGAAAAGATTACAGCTGTGGTTGGTCCCAATGGTTCGGGTAAAAGTAATATATCTGATGCTGTAAGATGGGTTCTAGGAGAGCAATCTGCAAAAAGTCTTAGGGGATCTAAGATGAACGATGTTATCTTTCAAGGAGGAGAAAGCTCCAAGTCCCTTAACCTTGCGGAGGTAAACCTAAACTTTTCAAATGAGGATAAGGCTCTTGATCTAAGTTATGACAAGGTAAAAATCTCAAGACGAATCTATAGAGACGGGGAAAATGAGTATAGGATCAATGGTAAAAAGGTAAGACTTAAGGATGTAAGAGAACTTTTCCTAGACACCGGAGTCGGCAAGGAAGGTTATTCAATCATCTCCCAAGGTAGGATTGATGAAATTATATCGTCTTCGCCTAAGGATAGGAGAAATATCTTTGAAGAAGCAAGCGGTATAGCCAAGCATAAGTTTAGACGAGATGAAGCGAGTAAGAAGCTTGATAGGGTAAGCGATGACCTTGAAGTTATTGAAAGAGACTGGGAATATAAGAAAAAAGAACTAGGTCTTCTTAAAACTTATAAGGAAAATTACGGGGAAAATAAGAGATTAACTGAGAAGCTCGACCAGAGGGCGTATTTTTACCTAAAAGATAAGTCTAAAGCCCTCCTAGATGAGAAAAAAGAAGCGAGTGAAAATATCACAAGGCTAGACAAAGAAATCAATATTTCTACGGTAGAGCTTGATAATATTAGAAAAAAACTTGCTCCATTTACAAAAGATTATAAAGAAGTAGAAGAAGAAATAGGGAAAACTAAAGATAGTATAGATAAATATAACAAATCAATAGAGAAATCTAAAAGTAAGCTTCTTCTAAACAAGCAAAAATATGATTATAATTCTAAAGATTTAGAAAGACTTAGATCAAATATTTCATCGAATGAAGAAAAAAGAGAAAAGGGTCAAAAAGACCTAGAAAATGAAGAAAAAAACTTAAATGATAATAGGAAAAGGCTTGAAGAAATAAGCCAAAGTCTTAAAGAAAATCAACTTATAGTAAATAAGACACAAAGTGAATTAAAAGACCTAGTCGCTAAAAACTCTAAGGAAGAATTAAGATTAAATAAACTAGCAAGTGAAATTTATAACTACGAAATAGAGGAAAAATCCAAGGCCATAATTGACGAAAAAAAAGCGAAAGATGCCGAAGAAAGGCTGGCCAAAATTAAAGCTATCGACAAGGACCTATCTATACTTGAAGAAAGCAAAATGAAACTTGAAGATGAGCTTAAAGAAATTACAAATAAGCTAAAAGATTTCCAGAAAAAAGAAGAAGATTATAGGAAAAATCTCTTAAATAAAAGAAAAGAAAGCGATGACTTAGCAAAGGCTAATGCCGAAAATAACATCAATCTTAAGACCTTGATTTCAGAATTTAAGCTTCAAAAGGAAAATCTCGATAAGAATAGGGGATATTTCTATTCTATACAAGATTTTTTAAATAAGACTAAGGACTACGGACTAGACAACTTGTATTTGGATTCCCTTGCTAACCTTATTAGAGTTAAGGAAGGCTATGAGGATGTAATCGACAATCTAATGGGGGCAGGCCTTCAAAACATTGTTACAAGAACTAAGCTTGACACAAGAGAGTTAATCAACTTTGTAAACAAGAATAGATTGGGGAGAATCACCTTCCTTCCTATAGATTCGATAAAATCTTATAGAAAAGATAGGCCAAAAGAGGATGAGGTAATCGCTATGGCCTACGATTTGATCGAAGCAGACCCTGAACTTACAAATATAATAGATCACTTTTTGGGATCGACTGTAGTAGTAAAAGATATTGATAGCGCCGTTAGCCTTTCCAATAAGATAAGAGGCTACAGGATAATCACCTTGAATCTAGATATTATAAATAACTGGGGTTCTATGGTTGCTGGTAATGATAAAAATAGGAAGAAAAATACCAATCTTTTAAATAGAAACAAGAGACTGGCGGAGATTAAAGAGAGGATTCTTTCCTTAAGAAATAAAAAGGATTCTTACAATAAGACCTATAGGGAGATTAGTGCTGATATAAATATCCTTGATGATAAGCTTAAAGAAATTACTAGCCTTATAGAAGAAGAAAGAAACTCATTGAGGGATAGGGAAAACAATCTTTCTTCAGTCAATATAAGAATTGAAAATGCTATCAAGAGAAAAGAGGAGCTTTCTGAAGAAAGCGACTATGATTTAGTCCTTACAGGATCCTTAGATATAGATAGTCTAAGAGAAAATCATGGAAGGCTTAAAGAAGAAATCGAAAATATAAAAGTAACTATCGCAAGTAAAGAAAAGATTCTTAGCCTTAAGGAAAAGGAAAGTATTAATCTTGAAAATACTTCTGCTATGATTACTAGAGATATCAATCTCATCATAAATACAATCACAGATCTTAAAAATTCCCTAAGGGATTTGGATAATTCTAATAGGATGGAAATTAAACTTAAGGGTGAAATCGACGATTCTCTAGGAGAAATTGATAGGGAAGATCAAAATCTTGAAAAGGCAATTAACTTTTCTAAGAAAAAAATAAGAGAAGAAGAAGAAAAACTTAAAATCTTATCAGAAGATAAAAGTAAGATGGAAGAAGAAAATTATAACCTGCTTGATAGAGAAAAGAAAGTCGATGAGAGAATAAAGGAATTAAACATAGAGAAGGTAAAAAGTGACTATGCACTTTCTACTGCGACAAGCAAATATGATTCTATTATCGATGAGATTAGCCCTTTCATTAGCCAAAGCCTAGATGAGATGGATAAGAAATATAGGGACTTAAGCTTTGATAAAGTTAGCAAAAAGTCTTTAGTCGATCTTCAAAGAAAGATAAACACTATTGGATTTTTCGATGAAAACTCGCTAGAGGCCTATAAAGAAGCCAAAGAAGAATTTGATTTCTTGGATAAGCAGATGACAGACCTTGTAAATTCCAAATCAGATATTGAAACCATGATTAAAAGGCTTGAAAAGGATATGAAAGAAGAATTTATCAAAAACTTCAATATAATTAATGAGAAGTTTGCAAGGATTTTCAAGACCCTATTTATTGGAGGAGATGCAAAGCTGGTTTTAGATAGTGACGATAGCTTAAATGCAGGTATTGAGATAGAAGCTCGTCCTCCATCTAAGTCTGCTAAGTCGATTTCACTTTTATCAGGTGGGGAGAAGGCCCTAACAGCAGTGGCCTTACTCTTTGCAATCTTTGAAACTAATCCCGCTCCCTTTGCAATCCTAGATGAGATAGATGCTGCCTTAGATGAGACAAATATTAAAAGATATATAGAATATTTAACAAGCCTATCAGATAAGACCCAATTTATAATGATAACTCACAGGCAGACAACAATGCAACTTGCAGAGAGAATCCATGGGGTTACTATTGGGGATGATGGCAAGAGTCAAGTATACTCTATAGACTTTGCGAAAAATTGAAAATAAGCTTTACAAAAGTACAATAATGTAGATAAGGAGGAAGTATGGCAATTAGAAATATAAGAAAAGAAGGGGACCCTATTTTAAGGAAAACTTCCAAGCTTGTCCCTGAAATTACAGATAGAATTAAAGTTTTACTAGACGACATGGCTGATACTATGTATGAAGCTGATGGTGTCGGACTTGCTGCTCCTCAAGTCGGAATTTTAAAAAGAATTATAGTGGTAGATCCACATGATGATACTACAGGCCTAGTCAAGCTCGTAAATCCTGAGATTATAGAATCAGACGGAGAACAGATTGGTATTGAAGGTTGTCTTTCTATACCTAATTTTAATGCGACTGTCAAAAGGCCAGAACATCTAAAGGTAAAATATTTAGACGAAGAAGGAAACGAGAAAATCTGGGACGCCCATGGTTTTCCAGCAGAAATCTTATCTCACGAAATAGACCATCTCGATGGAATTTTATTTAGAGATAAGGCGATTGAAGAGGTTAAATTCGATACAGAAAATGATTAATATATGTTTTATGGGCAATCCAAAGTTTGCGGTGCGAGCTTTGGATGTTCTTTATAATGATGAAAATATAGATGTCAAACTTGTTGTAAGCTCTCCTGATAAGAAGAGAAATAGGAGGAAAGTTACACCAACAGAGATTAAGAAATATGCTCAGGATAAGGGGATTGATGTCCAAACCCCAAAAACAGTAAATAGCCCTGAATTTGTAGAAGAGCTAAAGGCTTTAGAGATCGACTACATCGTAGTTGTAGCCTTCGGTCAACTCATAGGCAAGGACTTACTTGAAGCCTACGAAGATAGGATTATTAATCTACATCCATCAATTCTACCTGCCTATAGAGGAGCAAGTCCTATGCAGTTTTCTCTATTAAATGGAGATAAGCTAACTGCAGCTACAACTATGCTTATAGAAAAGGGGATGGATTCTGGTGATATACTTATCCAAAAAGAAGTTCCTATAGAGGAAAGTGATGATTACACAAGTCTTGAAGAGAAGTTAAGCGAGATTGGAGCTGAAAAAATCAGAGAAACTATCCTAAACTTTGATGAAGTCTATAAGAATAGACAAAAGCAAGACGATAGCAAGGCGAGTTTCTGTACTAAAATTACAAAGGATATGGGAAGGATCGACTGGAATAAGAATTCTTCAGAAATCATTAACAAAATCAGGGCCTTTGTTGAATATCCTGTAGCCTTTTTTGCTTACGAAGGATCTAATGTTAAGGTTTACAAGGCAGAAATCGCTCAAGGATATGAGGGAAGGCCAGGCTTCGTCTATGAGGCAAATCCTAAGGAAAAGATTGTAATAGGAACAAAAGATGGGGCTATTAGAATAGAGAAAATTCAATTCCCAGGAAAGAAGGCTATGGATACTAAATCCTTCCTCATGGGCAATTCTTTCGAAGAGAAAATTACTTTAGCCAATGAATGATTTAGAACTAATATTAAACTCTCTTGTAAGGATAATCTGCGAGGATAAGAAGAGTAACGAAGAGATAAATTATTTAGAGAAGAGAGTTGGTAATCTACCATACGCAACCAAAGTTATTTATGGAGTCCTAGAAAATAAAATCTATATAGATTATATGATAGGAAAATTATCTAAGATAAAGCTTAAGAAAATCCACAAAAACGTCCTTACCATTCTAGAAATCGGAATATACAATATACATTTTCTAGAAACTAAGGATTATGCCACAGTGGATAAGCTAGTTGAACTTACAAAGAGAAAGAATAGGAGATCATCTGGCTTTGTAAATGCAATTTTAAGAAATTTTATTAGAGATGAGAAGGAAATAGCAAAGATTAAGATAAGTGATGATATAAAGTCACTTTCCGTAAGATACTCTATGCCAGAAGAGATTACTAGATATATATTTGATAATTATGGTATGGATTATACGAAAGACTTCCTCCGCTATAGTAATAATGAGGCGGTGCTTTCTATTAGGATTAATAGATTAAAGACTGATAAGGATAATCTAATTAAAAAGCTAAAAGCTAAGGGATTTGAAATAGAAGTGTCAAAGATAAGTGAAAATGCCCTTTTGGTAAAGAATCCTTCAGGCCTTGTAGCCACTAGTGAGTTTAAGGAGGGGCTTTTTACTATCCAACAAGAAGCAAGCATGAAGACGGTTGAGGTTCTTGATCCCCAAAAGGATTCAAAAATACTAGACTTATGTGCAGCTCCTGGGACAAAGACTAGCTACCTTGCTGAATATACCCGAAATTCTGGTAAAATAATAGCAAATGATATCTCTAAGAATAAGCTAAATCTTATTAGAGAAAATATCGAAAGATTAGGTCTTAGTAATATTGAGCTTGACTCTTTTGATGCAAGTGTCTACAGATCTGATTTTGAGGAAAAATTCGACTATGTCTTGGTTGATGCCCCTTGCTCTGGTCTTGGAGTTATGGCGAGAAAGCCTGAGATTAGATATAACAGAACTATATCTGATATTAAAGTTTTGGCAGAGCTTCAAAGAAAAATTCTAGCCAATGCTATTAGATATCTTAAGCCGGCTGGGATTCTAGTCTATTCAACCTGCACTCTTGGTAATATCGAAAACCTCGATAATTATAATTTCTTAAAAGCAGATGAAAGATTAACTTCTTTAGAGATTGATGGCAAGAAATACCTGGAATTTGTAAGTTTTCTCGATAAAACTGACGGATTTTTTATAAGCAAATTTAAGAAGAAAGATTATGAAAGATAAATTAAATGACAAATCCATAAAGGAATTGGAAGAAATTTTCACCAAAGAAGGCTATCAAAAATTCAGAGCCAAACAAGTTTATAGGCAAATACATGTAAATAAGGTCAATGACTTTAAGCTAATGAGCGATCTATCCAAAGATATGAGGGAGAAATTATCAGAAAAGTATGACTTCCCTAAGATGAAAGTAGAAAAGGAATTTGTATCTGAACTTGATAGTACAAAGAAATACCTATTTTCTCTAGCAGATGGAAATATCATAGAAGCCGTCTTTATGGATTATGATAAGAGAAAGACTATTTGTATATCTTCGCAAGTAGGTTGCAGGATGGGATGTAAGTTCTGTGCTTCAACCAAAAATGGTCGTGAAAGAAACTTAAGTGCAGGAGAACTTATAGAAGAAGTCTATGCACTAGAGAGACTCAATGGAGACATAAATAATATAGTTATAATGGGCATAGGTGAGCCTTTGGATAATTATGAAAATATTAGAAAATTCATCGAAATTATTACTGACGAAAAAGGAAGAAACCTTTCCCATAGGTCCATCACCCTTTCTACTTCTGGCCTAAGCCCAATGATTAGAAAGCTTGCAGACAGTGGCCTTGATGTAAATCTAGCAGTCTCCCTTCACTATGCAGATGATGATAAGAGACGTAAATTTATGCCGATTGCTAACAAATACAGCATTGAAAGTCTAATGGAGGCAACAGATTATTATCTGGATAGGACCAAAAGAAGGGTAAGCTTCGAGTATGTAGTGATTGATGGGGTAAATAATCTTGATAGTGACGTATCTAATTTAACTAGCCTACTTAAGGGCAAAAACGTCCACATCAACTTAATTCCTCTAAATCCAATCGAGGAGTTTTCTTATGATAGGCCCAAATCTACTGCCCTAAGAGACTTTAGGGATAAACTTTTAAAGAAAAAATTAAACGCAACCATTAGAAAGTCGATGGGCTCAGATATCGATGCATCTTGTGGTCAGCTTAGAAATAATTATGCGAGGTGAGCATGAAATTTAGTACAATATCAAATATTGGAAAAATAAGGCAGGAAAATGAAGATGCCTATGCAAATACGACCATTGGTGACTTAGATTTTTTTATAGTTGCCGATGGTATGGGAGGCCACAGTAGGGGAGAAGTTGCAAGTAAGCTAGCAAGCAAGTCTTATATTGACTTTATTGAAAAGGCAAACTTAGATGACTACTCATCCTATATCGACCTTCAAGAGGAAGCTATAAAGTATGCCAACAGCAAGATCTATGAATTGTCAGACGATAGCGAAGGCCTTAGGATGGGGACTACTGTCGTTTGTATGATAATTGATAGGAAAAATGCTACTTATTACATATCTCATGTTGGGGATTCTAGGATTTATATCTACCAGGATAAAAAACTTAGCCTAAAAACGAGAGACCACTCTTTGATTAATGACCTAATAGATACAGGTTCTCTAACAGAAGATGAGGCCGAAAACTTCATTAACAAGTCCGCTATAACCAAGGCTGTTGGCACAGAGGATGTGATAGAGCCAGAAAGTCAGACTTTCTCTATGAAAGATGGGGATGTAGTTTTGATGTTTACAGATGGTTTGTCTAACGAGCTTACAGATGAAGAGATAACTAAAGTAGTTAACGAATCTGATGAGGCATATGATATCTCATCAAGACTTGTTGAACTAGCACTTAATAAGGGTGGTCGCGATAATATAACAGTGACCACGATTTTGATATAAGAGGTAATATGGAAAAGATAATTTTGGACAATAGGTACGAGATTATAGAGCAGATTGGCCTTGGAGGAATGGCTAAGGTCTACAAGGCCAAAGATAGGCTACTCGATAGATTTGTTGCCATTAAGGTACTTAAGGAGCAATATGCAGAAGATGAGGAGTTTCTAAAGAAATTCAACAATGAAGCTCAGTCTGCTGCAAAGCTTAATCATGTCAATATAGTAAATGTCTACGATATAGGAGAAGACCTCCTTGAAGGAAGAAAGATTTACTATATAGTCATGGAATATGTTGAAGGGCAAACTCTTAAGGATCTAATAGATGAAGAAGGAAAGCTTTCTAACCACGATATAATAGATTATTCTGTACAGATAGCCCAAGCCTTAAAGTCTGCCCACGCATCAGGTATTATCCACAGGGATATCAAGCCACAAAACATTTTGATAGATAAGTTTGGCCTTGCTAAGGTAACAGATTTTGGTATAGCAAGAGTCTCATCAAATGCTACCATAACATATACATCATCCATTCTAGGAACAGTTCATTATATATCACCAGAACAAGCCAAGGGCAAGATTGTCGATGAGAAAAGCGATCTGTATTCTCTTGGAGCTGTGATGTATGAGATGGCAACTGGAAGGGTTCCATTTGATGCAGATAATTCTGTAGGAATTGCTGTAATGCACATTCAAGATAAGGCAAGGCCTGCCAAGGAATTAACCCCTGATCTTTCTGATCATCTAAATTTCATTATTATGAAGCTTCTTGAAAAGGAGCCAGGCAATAGATTCCTAAATGCGACAGAGCTTATAGATAGTCTTGAAAATCAGAATTTCTCAAATGAGCAGGTCCTTGAAGAGACAGCGAGAATTCCAATAGTTGTCCCAAATAAGGGAAAGAAAAAGAAGAAAAAAGCAAAGAAGGAAGTTCTTCCAAAGTCAGAAGAAGCAGTTTATGTTTCTCCTACAGATGAAGTGCCAGAAGAAAAGGAGAAAACTAAATCACTTAAGATTTGGCCACTGGCCCTACTTGCACTAATTTTGGTTGGGGCAGTGTATTACTTCATGTCAAGGCCAAAGGATGATATCCTTGAAGTTCCAACAGTTATAAACTTAAGTCAAGAAATGGCAGTAAAGGAACTTGAAAAAAGAGGACTTAAGGCAAATATTTCAAGAACAGAAGAAAGCGATGACTACGATAAGGGCAAGGTAATGAAGCAAGACCCTGAGGCAAATACTGAAGTTAAAAAAGGAACTACAGTAAATCTTGTAATCAGTGCGGGAAGAGAAGTGAGCGTGCCAGACCTTGCTGGACTCAACCTAACAGAGGCAGAAGAAAAACTCAAAGAGTTGGGTTTAAGTATAGGAAGGACGAGCACGGAATATAGTGATCAAGTCGAAAAAGACTTAATCATTGATCAAAACCCAAGATCTGCTACGAACCTTCAAGCAGGAAGTAAGGTCGACCTTGTTATTAGTGCAGGGCCAGAAGAAAAAATTGAAAACATTGAAGTTCCAAGCCTTATCGGTATGAGTGAGGAACAAGCGGCAAGCCTAATCAGTCAATACGGACTCGTCCTTAGAAATGTAGACTACAGGGAAAGTGAAGATGTAGAAAAGGGCAATGTTATAAGCCAATCTATATCTGAAGGAACCCAAGTAGCACCACAATCTCAAATTGACCTAGTAATTTCTGCTGGTAAGAAGGAGAAGGAAAAAGAAGAAAAGACAGGCCAGGCTAAAAACGTAGATTTAAGACTTAATATAAATAATGGAAAAGATAAATTCAACGTCAAAATTTATAAGCTTGATGACAACGATAAGCGAAGCGACATCTTATATGACCAAAATCAAACTAGCAAGGATTTAGATGAAAGCCAAGTCCTACAACTAAACTTCCAAGCAATACAAAATACTAAGTTTGAAGTCTTGGTTGATGATGAATCTTACGGAGTGTATACAGTAAATTGAAACAAGGAAAGATTATCAAAGCTCAAAAAGAATTATATTATGTAGACTGTAATGGAAAAATCCTAATGGCCAAGGCTAGGGGGAATTTCAGGGTAAAAAAGATTAAGCCTCTGGTTGGGGATAATGTAGTAATCGATGATCTAGAAGATCGTAAGGCCTATATTACTGAAATTCTCCCAAGAAAGAACGAAATAAAGAGACCAAATATTTCTAACATAGACCAGATTTTACTATTTGCGACAATCAAGGACCCAATCCTAAATCTCTATAATCTTGATAAATATCTCGCTATGTGCGAGTACAAGGATATGGATGTGGTGATAGTTCTTTCGAAGATTGACTTATGTGATGAAAATGAAGTAAAAGATTTCGAAAATATTTATGAAAATATAGGATATAAGCTTATAAGTCTTGACAATTTCGATAATTTCCCTAAAGAAAAAATACTAGATATCTTAAAGAACAAGACATCTGCAGTATCAGGAGCAAGCGGTGTGGGTAAATCCACCTTCCTTAACAATTTAATCGATATAGAAGTAGAGACTGGATCTATTTCTGAAAAGAGTAAGAGGGGGAAGAACACCACCCGCCATACAGAAATATTTAAAATAGGAGATGAAAGCTTCCTCTTTGACACTCCTGGCTTTGACTCTTTTGATATCGACTTTATAGAAGATGAGAAAGAATTAAAGTATTTGTTTAGGGAATTTAGGGATAAGAGATGTAAGTTTAAGGATTGTAACCATATTAATGAACCAGCCTGTGGAGTAAAAAGCTATTTAGCTGATGGGCTTATTTCTAAAAGTAGATATGATAATTACCTCATGCTTTTTGAGGAAGTTAAAAAAAGGAGAGAAAATAAATGGTAGAACTAGCACCTTCAATACTTTCATGTGACTTTTCAAGATTACAAGAAAATCTAGACGATACTAAAGATACGAGACTTAAGATGCTTCATATAGACGTGATGGATGGAATTTTCGTACCAAATATCTCCTTTGGCTTCAAGGTGATAGAGGATATCAGAAATAGAAATGATTATTTCTTTGACACTCATCTTATGATAGAAAGACCTGAAAGATATATAGAAAGGTTCGTAAAGGCAGGTTCTGATAGAATCACTTTTCATATAGAGGCTACTGATAATCCAAGGGAAGTGATTAGCCTTATAAAGTCTTTTGGCATAGAAGCAGGTATTACTCTAAAGCCTGCAACAGATCCAAAAGAGATTTTGCCCTTACTAAAAGATTTGGATTGCGTACTTGTAATGAGTGTCGAGCCAGGATTTGGCGGGCAAAGCTTTATGGAAGATAGCCTTGATAAGGTACAGATTTTTAGAGAATATATTGATAAAAATAAGCTTGATACTAAGATTGAAATCGACGGAGGCATCAAAACAACTAATGTAAGCAGGGTTATTGGTGCAGGATGTGACGAGATAGTATCAGGATCCGATATATTCGGAAAAGATGATATCAAAAAACAAATAGAAGAATATTATAAGATATTTGACCAAGCAAAAAGCACTTGTAGGGATTAAGACCTCAAGTGCTTTTTAAATAAAAGAACCACTGATTACTCGGTGGTCGTTAAATCTTATTTAAAATAAAAAAACATTTTGCAATTATGCTTTTTCTACTTTACCGCTTTTTAGACATTTTGCACATACATTGATTGTTTTAGGTGTTCCATCAACTAAAGCTTTAACTTTATGAACATTTGCCTTAAATTTTCTATTGATTTGTCTGTGAGAGAAAGTTACATTCTTACCTGATTGTGTTCCCTTACCGCAGATATCACATGTTCTTGCCATTCTTACACCTCCTAGCTTTTATTCATCTTTATTATTCTACCAAATATCAAGACAAATTACAAATTTTTCTTTCGATTTTTCCTAAAATAATTTGCCAAGTCTCCCCAATAGTTATTGGACAGTCTTTATGGTATAGTCTTTGTAGTAATAAAAAAGATTTAAATGAATCGCAGGAGGTAATATGGATTTAGTATCTATATACAAAAATGAGGATATAGGCGAAGTTTTATTAGACCAATCTTTAAGAGACTACACTACTTTTGGCATAGGCGGTAAAGCCGATGTCATGATCAAACCAAACACAGAAGAACAACTACAAAATATACTAAAGATAAACCATAGAGAAAATATTAAGACTACAGTAATAGGAAGAGGATCCAACCTTCTAATCAGTGATAAGGGGATTAGGGGTTGTATCATAGTTTTGGCAGATAATTTCGACAAAATCGAAAGAGATGGAGATATCCTAACAGCCCTAGCAGGAACGAGCTTAAATGAGCTTGCCCTATTTGCTATAGAAAGAGGACTTGCTGGCATGGAAGAGATATCAGGCATACCAGGATCAGTTGGAGGAGCTGTTGCTATGAATGCAGGAGCCTATGGTGGAGAGATTAAAGATATATGTGTTAATGTCAAGGCCTTCGATTTTGCTGGCAAGGAATATAACTTTACTAACAGTCAGATGAATTTTTCCTACAGACATTCCAAAATCTTTGAAGATGAACTAATAGTTTCTTCTGCAAGCTTTAAGTTAGAAGCAGGAAATAAGGAAGAAATCGAAGAAAGATACCAAGACTTCACCGATAGAAGAACTACTAAGCAACCCCTAGATAGAAAATCAGCTGGTTCAACCTTTAAAAGACCTACAGGATCTTATGCATCAAAGCTAATAGATGAATGTGGACTTAGAGGTTATAGGAAGGGCGAATGCCAAGTTAGCGAGAAACATTGTGGTTTTATAATCAATATAGATCATGCTACATGCGAGGATATGCTTTCTTTTATAGAAGAAGTTTCTAAGATAGTAAATGAAAAGACAGGATTTGTATTAGAAAGAGAAGTTAAACTAATCGGAGACTTTTAATGATACTTAAAATTATCACAGGCCTAAGCGGTTCAGGTAAGACTACAGCCCTTCGTGCCTTTGAGGACATGGGATATTACGCTATGGATAATGTCCCAGCCTACTTAATAGAAAAATTCATAGAGCTTAATGCAAATCAAGAAAATCCTATTGAAAAGATGGCAGTTGTAATAGACTTTAGATCCTATGCCCTAGACGATGACCTTTACGATTCCCTCCTTAGACTTAAGAAAGCCAATATAGATACAGAAATCATCTACATATACTCAGCTGATGAGGTGATTTTCAAAAGATACAACGAGCTAAGACGCCCTCATCCTATGGGCGAGTACGGAAATGTAAGCGAAGGAATAGAAAAAGAAAAGGATATGCTTAAGCCTATTAGAAAGATTGCAGATAGGTTTATCGATACCAGTAATTATAAAATTGCTGAGCTTAAGAGGGTAATTGAAGATTCTGCCCTAAAAAAGGATAAGATTATAATAAATCTCATATCTTTTGGTTTCAAGTATGGACTCAGTGATAATTTTGAATTTGTATTTGATATGAGATTCTTGCCTAATCCTTATTATATAAAAGAATTTAAAACATTGAATGGAACCTGTAAGGATTTACAAGATTATTTGGATTCTTTCGAGATCTCCAAAAAATTTGAAGATGATTTATATGAAATGATAAAAATCTTAGTGCCGGAATTCTTAAAGCAAGGCAAGGATATTATAAATATTGCCATAGGATGTACAGGAGGTCAACATAGGTCTGTCTATATGGTAGAAAAGCTCTACGAGAGAATGAAAGATGACGATTATATTTTAGTTAAGAAACATAGAGAGAAGGATAGATGGTAAAAAAATATATGAAAAGATATCCCCTAAAGGATGTCCAAAACGCCAGAGACTTAGGTGGAGTACCAACACTTGATGGCAAGGTGACAAACTGGGGGAAATTTATTAGAACAGCGACTCTAGATGATGCGAAAGATTGGGACATTAACTACCTTAAGGAAATGGGAGTTACTAGAGTAATAGACTTAAGGCGTGAAGGCGAGATTGAGCCAAATAAGAAAAGTATTGCCAAAATCAAGGAGAACTTCGACTATTACAACGTTTCTCTTGCAGGAGATAGGGAGTTTAGACAAGAAGATATAGACAAAATTGTAAATAAAGAAATATCAGTAGGAACAAGCTATAGGAATCTGATTGATAACTATAAGGCAGTCAAAGAGATTATGGAAATATTCGCTGAGAATGATGGGATAAGCCTATTTCACTGCCAAGAGGGTAAGGATAGGACAGGGATTATTTCTATGATTCTTATGGGGATTTCTAATGTGGCGAGAGCTGATATTATAGCAGATTATGAAGTAAGTTCGGCCCATCTTGGTTATATCGAAAGATATGATGAGGATGATCCTTTTTCTGTATTTAGGATTACAAGTCCTTACAATATGAAGGAAGCCTACGATTACATTCTAAGAAAATATAAGTCATTCGATGATTATCTTCTCTACGCCAAGGTTGATAGGGAAACAATAGAAAAAGTGAGGGACAAAATAGCTGGATAGCTAGGGTGATATATGTCTTTTTCAAAAAGATGTAAGAAGGAAGTACTAAAAAAAGAGCCTATATCAAAGATGGGTGAGCTCCTATCGATTATTCATTTTATTGGCTCTATTAGAATAAATATGGGTGGTTATAATATCAAGTTTGAAACTGATTCCAACTCATATGCCAGATATATTTATAACTTGATTAAGGACTTGTATGATTATTCTTCAACCTTTGAGATATTCGATAAATCTTACAAGGATAGGGATAGGATCTTTACAGTTCTTGTCGAAGATAATGAAATATCAGAGGATTTGATTAATAAAAAGTCTCATGGTTTTATAGACAACTTTAAGGATATTGAAGATGTCTCCCTTGATGATATCAAGTCTTTTCTTAAAATTGCCTTTATTTACAAAGGCTCTATTAACGACCCTCAAAGAGGTTACAATCTAGAAATCATAGCCCGTGAGGAAAACGAGCTTAGACTTATCAAAGAATCTATGGACACCTTCGGCTTAAATGCCAAAATTAATGATAGGGGAGATTATTATATTGTCTACATCAAAGACTCTGATAAGATAAGCGACTTTCTTGCTATAATCGGGGCAAATAAGTCCTTGTTTGAGCTAGAAAATGTAAGGGCCATGAAGTCTATAAGAAATGATATAAATAGGCAGACGAATTTCGATAAGGCAAACATAGATAGGACAGTCAAGGCTTCCTTAAGGCAAGTAGATGCAATAAAAGCTGTCATTAATAGCGAAGAATACGTTAAATTGTCAGAAGATATGAAGGAAATTGCAAGTATCAGGATAGATAATCCCTATATTTCTATCGAAGAAATTGGCCAGATGATGGATCCTGTGATGAGCAAGGCCAAGGTTAATTATAGGTTGCAGAAATTTATAAAGCTTGCCGAAGACTTGTAGAGGAGGATAAATGCAAGGAAAATTTACACACTTACATGTTCATACAGAATATTCCTTACTTGATGGATTCTCAAGAATTGATTTACTCCTCGATAGGGCCAAAGAGCTCGGAATGGACTCTCTTGCCATAACAGACCATGGTCAGATGTATGGAGTTATAGAATTCTACAAGCAAGCTAAAAAGCGAGGAATCAAGCCCATAATAGGCTGTGAAGTCTATGTTAGCGAAAATGATCATACCATAAAGGAAGCGTCAAATAGGAGATATTATCATTTGATTCTTCTAGCAAAAAACATGGATGGCTACAAAAATCTTATAAAGATTGTATCAGAAGCCTATGTAAATGGTTTTTACTACAAGCCAAGGGTTTCTTTTGATTTTATCAAAAAATACAGTGAGGATATTATAGCCCTATCCGCTTGCCTTAATGGTGAAGTTAGTCAAAGGCTTATAGAAAATGACTACGAAAGTGCAAAAGAGACTGCTCAAAGATATGAAGAGGCCTTCGGCAAGGGAAACTTCTACCTAGAGCTTCAAAATCACGGGATAAAAGAGCAAAATATTGTAAATAGGGGACTTGCAAGAATCCATGAGGAAGAGGATATTCCCCTAGTTGCTACCAATGATATCCATTATATAAATAAAGAAGACGCCTACTATCAGGACGTCCTTTTGTGCATTCAAACAGGAAAGCTCGTTAAAGACGAAGATAGAATGAAGATGCCAGCTAGTGAGTTTTACCTTAAATCTTATAATGAGATGAAGGAACTTTTTGGAGCCTATCAGGGGGCTATCGAAAACACTCAAAAAATTGCTGACCAATGTAATGTAGAATTTACCTTCCATGAACCCCATCTCCCTTATTTTACTAAGGTTGAGGAAGGCCTAACTGATTTAGAATATCTAAAAAAACTCGTAGATCAAGGACTTATCAAAAAATATGGAAGTATAAGTGAGAAGATTAGATCTAGGGCAGATAAAGAAATAAAGGTAATTGCTGATATGGGTTATGTCGATTATTTCCTAATAGTTTGGGATTTTGTAAGATATGCTAGGGAAAATGACATAGCGGTAGGACCGGGAAGAGGCTCTGCGGCGGGATCTATAGTATCTTATGCATTGGATATTACTCAAATTGACCCCTTAAAATACAAGCTGATTTTCGAAAGATTCCTAAATCCTGAAAGAGTATCAATGCCTGATATAGATATAGACTTTGACTACGTCCTCCGTGATAAGGTAGTAGAGTATGTGAACGAACTTTACGGTAGAGATCACGTATCCCAAATAGTAACCTTCGGTAGGATGCAGGCAAGAAATGCAGTAAGAGATGTAGGAAGAGTCCTAGATATTTCTTATGCCAAGGTAGATAAGATTGCTAAGCTCATCCCCCAAGCCATAGGGATGACAATCGATAAGGCCTTTGATTCTTCGTCTAAGTTTAAGGAAATATATGAAAGTGATGTCGAAGCGAAAAGACTAATCGATACAGCAAGAAAGGTTGAGGGCCTTCCAAGACATACCTCGATTCACGCTGCAGGAGTGGTGATTTCCAAGGAGGTCCTAACTGATATAATCCCATTAGCCTTATCCAATGATTTGGTAGTTACCCAATACGACATGACTGAAATCGAGGAGCTAGGTCTACTTAAGATGGACTTTTTAGGTCTTAGAAACTTAACAGTAATCAAAAACACCATAAAAGATGTCAAAAAGAATAGGGGAATCGACGTAGACCTATCCAAAATTGATGTAAATGACAAAAATGTTATAGATCAATTCAATAATGCTAAGACGATAGGAATTTTTCAGTTTGAATCGGCAGGGATGAGAAACTTCCTAAAGAATCTAAAGCCGACAGTCTTCGATGATTTAATAGCAGCAAACTCCCTATTTAGACCAGGTCCAATGGATGAGATTCCCAAATACATCCATAACAAAAATAACCCGGCGGATGTGACTTTTATAGATCCGGCCCTTAAGCCAATCCTTGATGTAACGTACGGTATTATTGTCTATCAGGAACAAGTAATGCAGATTGTCCAGAAACTTGCAGGTTACTCCTTGGGAGAAGCGGATAATCTAAGACGAGCCATGTCCAAGAAGAAGATGGCAGTTATGGAAGAAAATAGGGGAATTTTCATCAAGGGGAAAACTGATTCAAGTGGCAATGTTGTAATTCCAGGTTGTATCAGAAATGGAGTTGATGAATCTTCGGCAAATCAAATCTACGATGAAATGATTTCCTTTGCCAAATATGCCTTCAATAAATCTCACTCGGCAGCATATTCTTTGGTTGCTATACAAACGGCTTATCTAAAATACTATTATCCAGAAGAGTACATGGCAAATCTGATCTCTTCTGTGATGGATCAATCATCTAAGCTTTATCTTTATGTAAATGAAACCAAGGCCTTAGGTATAGAAGTCCTACCTCCAGATGTAAACAAGAGCTTTGCTGAGTTTAGTGTAGAAGAAGGTAAGATTATCTTTGGTCTTTCTGGAATCAAAAATGTAGGAAGCAATCTTATCGATTCTATAGTTAAGGCTAGGAAAAAGGATGGGAAGTTTACAAACTTCAAGGACTTCCTCCAAAGAGTTGACGAGATCGATTCGAGATCTCTTAACAAGAAGGGAATAGAATCCCTCATCAAGGCAGGAGCCTTCGATAGCTTAAAATACACTAGGTCTTCCCTCATGGCAATCTATGAAAAAGCAATTTCTGCTGTCTCTGATAATAGAAAGATTAATGTCAAAGGTCAACTTAATTTACTAGACGACTTAGCCGATAAGCCTAAAGAAGATGTTAGGATTCAAGAGATTAATGAATTTCCTAAGAAGACTAAACTAAAGCTAGAAAAAGAGGTCTTAGGCTTTTATATATCTGATCATCCCTTATCAGATCTGGGAGATAGGCTTGGTGATTTTGTTAATTTCACAACAGATTATAAAGACCATATTGATGATACGAGGATTCATTTACTCGATAACAAATTTGTATCGATGGCTGGAGTCATCACAAACAAGTCAGAAATTATGACCAAGAAAAGGCAATTGATGTGCTTTGCTACCCTTGAAGACATGCAGGGGTCAATAGAGATTGTGATTTTCCCAGAAGTCTACAGGAAATATAGGAATGTAATAGATGAAGATAGTGCGGTAATAGTTAAGGGAAATCTTCAAGTAGATGAAAGAGATATAAAACTATTAACAAACGAGTTTGTCGACATAGAGAAGTTAAATTTTAAAACTTTATACTTAAAATCTGAATACTTAGAGTATAATAAAGTTAGAAACATTCTAGTGCAAAATAAGGGGACTACACCCGTTGTTATATATTTTGCTGACAAAAATAAAAGTGTCAAACTAGATAAGAAATTATGGTTTGATATTAATGAAAAAAGCATTAAAGTATTAGAAGAGTTTTTAGGAAAAGAAAATGTTAAGATTACTTAAGGAGTTGTTATGAAAACTATAGGAATACTTACAAGTGGAGGAGATGCTCCAGGTATGAATTCCGCTATAAGAGCTGCGGTAAGAACAGCCCTTAACAGTGGTTTACGTATCAAAGGTATAAGAAACGGTTATGATGGACTGATGCAAGGAGATATCTATGAGATGAATGTATCATCAGTTGCAGATATCATCCATAAGGGTGGTACCATTCTAGGTACTGCAAGAAGCTTAGAGTTCGAAACACCAGAAGGACAAAAAAGAGGTGCACAAATCCTAAATGATTATGGCATTGAAGGCTTAATCGTAATAGGAGGAGACGGATCCTTCAAGGGAGCTAAAGCCCTATCTGATCTTGGAATCAACACAATAGGAATCCCAGGAACAATCGATAATGACATGGGCTATACCGACTTTACAATCGGATTTTTCACAGCGATTGAAACTGTAACAGATGCTATAGGCAAGCTCAGAGATACATCAAGTTCTCACGGCAGGGCTGTAGTTATCGAAGTTATGGGTCGTCACTGCGGAGACCTCGCTCTTTACTCAGGACTTGCAGGAGGAGCTGAGTCTATTATAGTACCAGAGCACAATTTCTCTATCAGTGAAATAATCGATAAGATGGAACACGGTAGAAAAAGAGGTAAGCTTCACCACCTAATCACGCTTGCTGAAGGTGTTGGCGATCCTTATTCTCTTGCCAAAGAGCTAGAAGAGAAGACAGGAATCGAAACTAAGGTTACAATCTTAGGCCACGTACAAAGAGGAGGTTCACCATCTGCGGTAGACAGACTCTTAGGTTCATCAATGGGATCTCGTGCTGTTAGACTGCTTGAAGAGGGAAAGACAAACCTTGCGATCGGCTATGTAGATGGAAGCATTATAGAAGTTAGCATTGATGAAGCAGTAAGCAAAAGAAGCGAATTCGACGAAAAATTATACGAACTTGCAAATTCTTTATCAAGATAGGAGTAATAATGAAACCTGAAATTTTAAAAAAGACAAAAATAGTATGTACAATTGGACCAGCTAGTGAAGATCCAGCTATCCTAGAAGAACTAATCAACAATGGGATGAACGTTGCAAGACTTAACTTCTCTCACGGAACTCACGAAGAGCACTTAGCAAAGATTAAAACAATCAGAAGAATCAGAAGAAAACTAAACGTGCCTGTAGCTATAATGCTAGATACTAAGGGACCAGAAATCAGAACTGGTAACTTTAACGTAGATGAAATCTACCTTAAACCAGGAGATATCTTCACCCTAACAACAAGAGACGTAGAAGGTGACCAATCAATCGTATCAGTTTCTTACGAAGGACTACCAGAAGATGTATCAGTAGGAAGCGAAATCTATATAGATGACGGACTTGTTCAACTAGAAGTAATTGAAATTAAAGATGGCACAGATGTAGTTTGTAAGGCACTAAACAACGGAATTCTTTCAGACCACAAGGGAGTTAACCTACCAGGCTCAAAGACAAACCTTCCTGCTATTACACCAAAAGACGTTGATGATATCAAATTTGGTATAGAAAATGACATTGACATCATCGCAGCATCTTTTGTTCGTAAAAAAGAAGACGTATATGATATCAGAAAAGTCCTAGAAGATCACGGTGGAGAACACATCAAGATTATTTCTAAAATCGAAAGCCAAGAAGGTGTAGATAACGTAGACGAAATCATAGAAGCAAGTGATGGAATCATGGTAGCTAGAGGAGACCTCGGTGTAGAAATTAGAACAGAGCTTATCCCATTAGTACAAAAAGAAGTAATCAGAAAATGTAATGATGCTGCAAAACCAGTTATCACAGCTACACAAATGCTCGACTCAATGATTAGAAACCCAAGACCAACCAGAGCTGAGACAACTGACGTTGCCAACGCTATTATCGATGGAACTGACTGTGTAATGCTTTCAGGAGAAACAGCTGGTGGAAAATACCCAATAGAAGCAGTTAAGACAATGAGAAACATCTGTATCACAACAGAGCTATCAGATGACTTCTATCAAAACATCTACGATGTTAAAATTCACTCAGCAAACACAACAACCAACTCAATAGCAAGATCAACCAAAAACATCGCAGAAGAGCTAAATGCCAAGGCAATAATCTCTTGTACAGCAAGTGGTAATACATCTAGAGTAATATCTAAATTCAAACCTAAGACAAATATAATTGCTGCAACAATCTCTGATAGAGTTGCTAGACAACTATCAATTGTATGGGGAGTATATCCAATAGTAATCCAAGAAGCAACTGAAACTGATGAGCTTATCGAAAGAGCGATAGTTGGTGCACTTGCTGAAAATTACGTAGAAGAAGGAGACCTAACAGTAGTAACAGCAGGAATCCCTCTAGGAGTATCTGGAACAAGTAACCTAATCAAAGTTCACGTTATTGGAGATATTCTAACAAGCGGTACAGGAATTGGAAGCAAATCAGTATCAGGAAAAGTTGTAATAGGATCAACAAAAAAGGAACTAGAAGGTAAATTTGAAGAAGGCGACATCATAGTTGCGAAATTCACTGATTCTGACATCACAGAATATATAGAAAAAGCCTCAGCTGTAGTAACAGAAACTGGTGGACTAACAAGCCACACAGCAGTAGCCGCAGTTCACTTTGGAATCCCTGCAGTAGTAGGAGCTGTAAATGTAATCAATCTCGTAGAAGAAGGCGAAACAATTACAGTAGACCCAATAGGCGGAGTAATATACAAAGGAGAAACAAAAGTTATCTAATGATCATCAAAGATATTAAGATAATTGATATCCTACAAGACGGCAGAGGAGTTGGCAAGAAAGATTCAAAAGTATACTTTATAGAAGGAGCAACTTTTGGAGAATCTTGCGACATTGAAATAATAAAAGAAAAGAAAAATTTCATAGAAGCAAGAAAAGTCAAAACAACTTCTCAAAGTCCGTATTATACACAACCTCCATGTCCATATTATTATGAATGTGGGGGTTGTACTATTATGGATATAAATTATGATGAGCAAATTAAATTAAAGAAAAATCTAATCACAAAGGCAATCAAGAAAACTTGTGCCATAGAAATAGACGATTTAGAAATAATTACAAGCGAAACTCTCTCTTACAGGAACAAAATAAGACTACAAGTAGACAAGAAGGGAAGGCTTTCCTATAACAAGAAATCCTCAAATGACCTAGTAGAAATCAAAGATTGCCTCCTTGCCAATGAGCATATAATAGAAAATTTAGGAAAAATTCAAAATCTAGTCACTACTATAGTTAAAGACCTTGGCAATATAATAAGAGAAATAAGCATAAGAAGTAATTCCTGCGAAATCCTTTTAAACATTTATAGTAAAGAAGAAGAAAAACTATATAAATATCTAAAAGAAAATCATAAGGACCTTCCATATAATATTAATATAATAAACAAAAAGAAAATAAAAACCCTAGGTAAAGACCATCTCATATTCAAAGTGAAAGATAAATCCTTTAAGGTATCGAAAGATGACTTCTACCAAGTAAATGATTATCAAATAGAAAACCTATATCAAAATGCAAGAAAATACCTAGAAAAGAACAAAAAGCTCCTAGACCTTTTCTGCGGATCAGGAATATCATCAATCGCCCTAAATGATGATAATATAGTTGGAATAGAAATCAACAAAAGTGCCATCAAAGATGCTAAAGAAAATGCCAAAATAAACAATTTAACAGACTACAAATTCATCGACAAAAACGCCAATTACATTGACCAGAAATTTATAGAAAAAGAAAAAATACAAACAGTAACAGTAGATCCACCAAGGGCAGGCCTAGACAAAGAAATAATTAAGACGCTAGCCAAAACGAAAATAAAAAACATAATCTACATCTCCTGCAACCCCCAAACCCTCGCAAGAGATATCAAAAGATTTATGGACAGGGGATATGAACTAAAAGAAATAAAAGCAGTGGATATGTTCCCGCAGACTATGCATGTGGAAGCTATAGCGTTGATACAAAAGATGTAAATTTAGAAATCCTGCATTTTAAGCAGTTTTATAAGCATTTTGTCTTCGATAAAGATGAAGAAGGATACGTCAAAAAGACTCAAAAAAACTATATGGACGTAAGAGTAGTTTTGCAACTGGTATGAGGAAACACAAAAAATATAATTAACCCATTTTGTACTTTCTACAAGAGTAGCTTAAAAGGCTGCTCTTTTTTTCTAAAAAGTTGGTACATATAAATTTTAAATATTACGAATAATACAAAATCTAATTTCCGAAAAGCAGAAGTCCAGACTTCCGAAAATCGGAATTCAAGAACTCCGAATATCGGAGAGTAACTATAATAATATTAGTAATATTGAGTTAAGAAAGAATAATTTTAGAAAGGGAGTAAGGATTCGTTACATCCTTTTTTAAAAAGAAAAACTCATAAGCCAACTTTACATATTCGCTTTTATAATATATAATAAAAGCGTAAACGAGAGGAGGCGGACTATGCATACACTTAAAAATTATATACAAGAAAATTTAGTAATCACCAACAAAGAAGCAGAAGAACTTGGATATACTAGGCATAATCTATCAGAATTAACAAAGAGCGGACAATTAGAAAGATTAAGACCAGGACTATATCAATTAAAAGGAAAAGTAATAGACGATTTTGTTTTAATATCATCCAATAGTAATCGAATTATATTTTCCCATCAAACAGCCCTATATCTACATGACCTATCAGATAGGACCCCAAATGTATTTCATATATCTGTACCCCAGGGCTACAATGCCAGCCATATCAAAAAGAGGTACGAAGATCTACAAGTTCACTATGTAAAAAAAGATTTATACGAAATAGGAAAGACAGAAATAAAATCACCGCAAGGCAATCTCATACCAGTTTATGATATAGACCGAACAATTTGTGACATCATAATCGACAGCGAAAAAATAGATAAACAGATTTTTACAGAAGCCTTAAAAAGATACTTTAAATCACCAAATAAAAATCTAAGACTACTCATAAAATACAGTAGACTATTTAAAATAGAAAATGAAATTAGGAAATATATGGAGGTATTATCGTGATTAATATCGAGAGTATAAAGGGCAAGATAAGAAGTCTGGCAATAAAGAAAAATCTGAAGTCGCAAGAAGTTTTGCAAATATATTTTTTTGAAAGATTTTTAGAAAGGCTATCTAAATCAAATTACAAAAATAATTTTGTAATAAAAGGAGGATTCTTAATATCTTCCTTAATTGGAATTGAAAATAGAACAACTATGGATATGGACACAACTATAAAAGGCATACCCCTAAAAGAAGAAAAAATAAAAGAAATCGTAGATGAAATTATAGATATCAATGTAGATGATGGAATAAAATTTGAAATAAAAGACATAAGTTATATTAGAGAAGAGGATGAGTACGAGAACTTTAGAATTTCATTAATAGCAAATGTTGGAAAGACCAAAAACTCTATGAAACTTGACCTAACAACGGGTGATGCAATAACACCAAGGGAAATAGAATATACTTATCCCTGTATCTTTAGCCAAGAAGATATAAAAATAATGGCATATCCATTAGAAACAATTTTAGCTGAAAAATACGAAACCATAATCAGAAGAAATATAACAACCACACGAATGAGAGACTTTTATGACCTATACACTCTCTACAAACTAAAAAAAGATGAGATAGATTATAAAATTTTAAAAGAAGCAATAGAAAGAACCTCAAACCAAAGAGGAAGCTGGGAGATAATGCAAGACTATGAGGAAATAATTGAGGATATAAAAGAAGATTCATACCTAAGATCCTTGTGGGTAGTATATCTCGGTGAAAATAAGTATATTGGAGATTTGAGCTTTGATAAGGTTGTTGATGTAGTGAGAATCGTCTCGAAAACAACAAGTTGATCTAAGTAGACAAAGGATTTTTAGGAAAATAAATATAAAAGAAAAGTTTGATTTAGAAGGTAAAGAGGAGTATTAAAATGATTTTAAAAAAGATGAAAGTCAAAAACTTTAGATTATTAAAAAATTTTGAGTTAAATTTTAAAGATGAATTGTCGCTAGTTATAGGTAAAAATAATTGTGGAAAAACATCATCTATTATTGTTTTAGATAAAATGCTAAATTCATCTAAATTATTTTGGGAAGATATAAATTTAGAATGCCAGAAAGATCTCTATAAAAAAATAATTGGTTTTGATATAACAAAGCTGGATGAAGTTCAATTATTAGAAACTATTAATATGCAATTATTCATTGAGTATAATGATAATGATTCATATGAGAATATTCAAAAATTCATGATGGACTTAAATCCAGATAATAACATAATAGTTTTAGAATTTATTTCGGTAATAGCTGCAAAAAAAATCATAGAATTAAAAAACATTATTAGTGAAAAAAATATTGAAGATTTTAAATCATTTTCCAAATTTATGAGTAAGAATTTTGCAAACTTCTTTGAAACGAAAAAATATTCAAGAGGGTTTGATGTTGAAGCAAACAAAACAACGCAAGATAGATCAGAAGAAATTGATAATAAAGATATTCAAAAAGTCATTAAAGTGGCAGGAATAAGAGCTGATCGAGCGGTTTCTAATGATGATCGTAATCATGTTTTATCAGGTTTAACTGGTAAATATTTCAGTTCTTATAAAGCTGCAAAAGATGAAAGTGAATCGGTATTTACAAGACTTGAAGAAAAATTGGAGGAAGCCGATAAAGAATTATATAAGATTTACAATGGAGAAAAAAGTGAAGGTGAAGAACCCATTGATGGTATTTTTAGTGATGTTATAGATGTTATTAAAACTTATGGTGGTGCAGAAAATGGAATTGATATAGCAATAGAGTCATCTATTTCAGAGAAAAATTTATTGTCAGATAATACAAACTTAAGTTATAGACAAGGGGGAGATTATTCGCTTCCAGAAACATATAATGGATTGGGGTATTTAAATTTAATTGGTATTTTATTTGAGATTGAAACCAATATACAGGAATTGTTTGAACAACCAGCAGATATAAATCTCTTATATATTGAAGAACCTGAAGCACATACACACCCTCAGTTACAGTATATATTTATAAGGAATATTAAATCTCATATCAAAGCACATAGAAATAAGTTGTTGAAAGAAAAGAATAAGCAGTTGCAGATTTTAATCACTTCGCATTCATCACATATAGTTTCTGAATGTAACTTTGATGACATTATATATTTGAAGAAAAACGGGAATACGGTCATAGCTAAGAGCTTTAATTCTTTAAAAGAAGAGTATGGTGGAGATGAACAGAAAGGATTTAAGTTTGTAAAACAATATTTGACAATGAATAGAAGTGAACTATTCTTTGCGGATAAAGCTATTTGTATAGAAGGAGATACCGAACGAATTTTAATGCCAGTGATGATGCATAAAATTGATAATAAAGAAAAGCCAAGAGCAGATATTATACCACTATTATCACAGAATATTTCTATAATAGAAGTTGGAGCGCATTCTCATATATTTATGCCTTTATTTTCCTTTTTAGGAACAAAAGTTTTGTTTGTTACGGATATTGACTCTGTTAAAGCTGAAAAGAAAATAGATAAAAATGGAAAAGAAAGAACTGTATATACGAGTTGTCACCCCGATGAGGGAACACATACAAGTAACGCATCAATAAAAGAATTTTTTAAAGATACTGGAATTGATACATCGAATAATCAATTTAAGGAACTTGTAGGGAAAAATGCTGAGGATAAAATTAAAGATAATATGAGAATGGCCTATCAAATACCAGAATCTTATGGTGAGTATCAAGCGAGTAGTTTTGAAGATGCATTTATAGCACTAAATAAAGACTTTATATTAAAAAACAAAGAAGGGTTTTATCAATATGGAGCTTTAAAAGATTTTTCGAATGATGAAATAGAAAATGGTGATTATTATAATTTTGCTTTGAATAATGTGAAAAAGAAATCGGCATTTGCATCAAGCTTATTGTATTTTGATAATGAGAATGGCGAAGAAGATGAAAAATGGGCAGTTCCACATTATATTGAGGAGGGCTTATTATGGATACGCTAACATTGGAAAAAGAAGTATTAGAAGCTCTTGAATGTATAAAAAATGGTGAAAATTTTATTTTAGAAGGTGGAGCAGGTAGTGGAAAAACATACTCCTTAATTTCCTTAATAAATGCACTCACAGAGGAATTACCAGATATAAAGATAGTATGCATTACATATACAAATAATGCAGTTGCCGAAATTTTATCAAGAATAGAAAATGAGAATATTTGGGTTTCAACAATACATGAGTTTATATGGTCTCTTATCAGAAAATATCAGAATGAAATAAAAAATATTTTAGTTGAGCTTATTAACGATGATAATGAAAAGAACTTTAAAAAGCCAAAAGATTTTTCTGAGGATTTAATTTCTAAAGAATATTTCGAAAATCTTTATGTAGATTATGATGAGTATTATTCTGTAACGCCAAATGAAGAAAATAGAGTTAAAATCAGCCATAATCACATTTTGATTGTTGCGGAGAAAATGTTTGAGAAATATAAAAAAATAGCGGACATTTTAAAGGATATTGCAGATTGTATTTTTGTTGATGAATATCAGGATACAAGTCCTTTAGTTGCTGATATTTTACTAAAGCATCTTGAGCAAAGCGATAAGAAAAATGTAATTGGTTTTTTTGGAGATTCAATGCAGTCTATATATGACGACGGAGTTGGTAATTTAAATCAATATAATTTAACTAAAATAGTAAAGACGCAAAACCGAAGAAATCCAAGAGTTGTAATCGAAGTAGCCAATAAGTTTAGAGATGATGATATTGAGCAAAGACCTTCAGAAGATATAAATGCACCTAATATGGAAAATGGTACTATTAGAGAAGGTAGTATTAAATTTTTATATGGAACTGAAATAAATGATTTTATAAGTGTAAAGGGGAAGAATATTTTTGAATCTTGGGATTTTTCTGATGGAAAACAAACAAAAGAGTTAAGGCTAACACATAAATATAATGCTGAAATGACTGGCTTTAAAGACTTATATGATCTATATAATGCTGATTTGATAACTAAGCTTATAAGTGGGATAAAGAAAAAAATTGATAAGGGAAATTTAGACTGTAATAAGACTTTGGGAGAAATAACGTTAGAGGTAAAACCGACATATAACAAAGTGGAGCTGTTAGATCAAATTAACGGAAATGAAATTTATCAGTCAATATATAGTGTTTTAGAAGATATGTCATGGGAAGAAGCTTACGAAAAATGTAGAATCACTAAGGAATCACTCATGTCATATAAATTAAATGGAATGAGTGGTAGATATGAAGCTAATTCTTATAGAGATAGGATTTTACGCAGATTAGATATATTAGAGGAGATTATTGAATTATATGAGGCTAATAGATTTAATGATTTTCTACGAATAACAAAATTTTCTATTCATAATAGAAATGATAAGATTTGCCTTAAGCAAGCAATTGATTATCTTGTAAGTGAAGATAATCAAACGATAGAAAATGTATTAAAATTTGCGGAAGTAAAAGGGTTACTCAAAGAAGATGAATTGTTTAGTGATTATATTTCAAATAAAGGGTTTTATTTATGGGAGAGAATAAAAAAGATAACATTTAATCAATATAGAAAAAGTGTTTTATATTTAAAAGAATTTTCACCAATTTGTACTCAACATAGTGTTAAAGGTAGTGAATATGACAATGTATTGCTTGTATTAGAGTCTGATTGGAATAAATATGACTTTAGAACATTATTTGGGAAAGGATCTCCGAACTCTAATGTTCAGAAACGTACAAAAAAATTATTTTATGTATGTATAACAAGAGCAAAAAAGAATTTAATAATATATATGCCTACTGATGATTCTGACATATTAGAAAAAGCTAAAGAGTATTTTGGAGAAGAAAATGTTATAGAACTCTCTTCGATTTAATTGAAAAGTAGGTACTATTTCTACTTATGTTTTATGCTGCTTTTTAATATTATTCTATAGAATGAAAAAAGATAATTACTATTTTTATTTTAAGAATACTCTTGCATGAGGGTATTCTTTTTTTATTGTACTTACTAGAATACTATATTTAAGTTCGGAAAGATACTTTTCAAATCATGTAGATTGATTTGAAAAATAAAAACATGATTATATTCATGAAAAATGCAGTATTTGATGTACCTAGTTTTTATTAAAAATGTAGAATTTCTCATCTGATATTTAATGTATTTATAAATTAAATTTTGACTTATATAATAAATTTCATTTTGATTTATTAAGAAGTAGGGAATGAATCTGCCATATTTCTCTTGACAATTTTTCTATCTGTTTATTCATTGACTCGATTTCATTTTTGTAAATAACACCAGTTGTATTAGTAGCTTTTGCAATCTGGTTTATATTATTTGTTGCATTTGAAAGTAGCCATTGTAGGTTTCTAAATGGTTCTAAATCTACAACGTAGATCTCTTTTTCCAATACACACTTTCTAAGAAAGTGGGACATTGTTTTACAATTTGCAAGTTTCATTTTCTTTTCAAAAACTTCTTTTTCTTCTTTAGTAAGTTTTATTTCTATTCTTTCATTTCTAAATCTATTTGCCATTTTATTCTCCTTTATAAAATATATTTCGGGGTCTTAGGGTTCTCCCTAACAAGGTGAAAATTAAAAAAATGGAGCATTCCGTAAAGGTCTGCTCCATTAATTTTTTCGTAAGTGTCCGTACACTTACTGTGCTTGCTATTAAAATTATAAGCGTTAAGCGTTTATTCAGTTTTATTGATTATACCGCATTTAAAGAAATTAATAAAGAAGTATAAAGGGCGTTCAAGCAAATATCTTAAATAAGATTACTAAATTTTAAAATTCTTCATGTATTGAAATTAATTATCAAATGAGCTATAATAAAACTGACGATAGCGTCGGAATTATTTATTGACAGGAGATAAAGTTTTGAATGATAGAAAATTGAAAGTTGGAGAAAAAAGGAAGTTAGAAATTCTTGAAGCGGCAATGAAATGTTTCTTAGAAAAGGGTTTCCAAAATACAACTATGGAAGATGTTATAGAAAAAGTAAGTTTAAGTAAAGGTGGTGTTTACTATCATTATGGCTCAACCTATGAAATGATTTATGATTTTATGAAATCAGGTATCAAATATAGAGGAGAAAAAAACAAAACTATCGACACATCTAAGTTAACGAGTTTAGACGCAATTACTGAGATGATGATGGAAAGAATTTATGATGAAAATGAATTTAAAAGCATATATGCAATTTTTTTGAAACTACAAAATGAAGATAAAAGATTGTGTGAAATGTTTGAAAATTTAAAAGAAACAAACACAGAAATTTTATCGTCTGCATTTCCTCCAAACGATAAGCTCTCATCTATTTTTGAAGATGAGTTTTTAGTGACCTTTGTAAATACTTTGATTTTAGGATATGAAAGTTTAAATCAAAAAGAAATTTTTATTGAAAATAAAGAAACAATCAAAAAGATGTTAGAAGAATATTTGAAAAATAAATTTCCTGAATTATTAGGCTGATCTTAAATTATGGTATAAAGATGAATACAAAAAAGACATTTTTAAAAAAATTTTATGAGCTAATAATTACATTATTAATTGTTAGTGTTTTATCATTTGTTTTAATGAAATTATCTCCCGTCGATCCAGCCACTGCATATGCTAAAAGACATATCGGAAGTCCATCACCTGAGCAAATTGAAGAAGTAAGAATAAGATTTGGTTTTGACAAACCTGTATATAAGCAATATTTTAACTGGATTAAAAATCTTTTTTCTCTAGACTTAGGACAGTCTTTAAGCAATGGTAAACCAGTCTGGGATAATATAATGTTGGCTTTGCCAAAAACTTTATCTGTTGTTTTCTTTTCCGCAATATTACAGGTAGTTTTAGTATTATCTTTGGGATGCATTACTTTCTTATGGAAGAGCAAGATAATCAATAAGCTTACAAATCTCTTATGCCTTATTGGTGTTTCAATTCCTAGCTTTTATATTGCTATTATCTTACTTGATATATTTGCAGTAAAGTGGGATTTGCTATCAGTAGCAGGTAATATTGGCATTACAAACTATCTACTTCCTGCAATAACTTTAGGGATATTTGGGGCTTCTTTTTATTATCCACTATTTAAAGATGCTTTAGACAAAGAGAATGGTGAATATTATATTATGTTTTTTAGAGCAAATGGTCTAAAGGAAATTACTTTGTTCGTGAAACATATATTGCCAAACTCGATAGTAAAGTTAATTCCAAATTTCTTCCAGAGTATTGGACTTATGATTGCAAATGTGGCAATAGTTGAGGGAGTTTTTTCTATTCCAGGATTTGGGTATTTGATTGTAAATTCTGTAATAAATCGTGATGCAACGATGATTCATGGGTTGGTTTTCTTTTTAGCATTATTTATTGCACTTGCTAATATAATATCAGATTTGATAAACGATCTTTTGATAAAGGAAAGGGGAGATTAATGAAAATAAACAAAAGGACATTATTTCCTTTCCTAGTGATTTTATTTATATTTCTTGGAAGTTTTTTTGCCCCTAATGATCCCCTAGAAGTTAATCTTCCCCTTAGATTTGGAAATCCAAGTTCTAAGTATCTTTTGGGAAATGATAGCATGGGCAGGTGCGTTTTATCGAGAATACTGTTCGGGGGGAAAACTACATTATTTATGGTTATGACGGCATCAATTATTGTTTTTACTTTAGGTTTGTTTTTAGGAACACTAACGTCAAAAGTTACCATGAAAAAGAATGTAATAGTAGATTCGATTATTAATGCTGTAACGGCTATACCACCAATTGCTTATTTAATCATATTTATAGCATCTTGGGGAAATGGAATAAAAACTACATTAATCGCTTTGGTTGTTTCATATATATTGAGATTTTTAAGACTTGTTAGAACTCAAATAAATATTGAATATGATAAAGCTTATTGCACTTGTATGATTTCACTTGGTGCTTCAAAGACTAGGTTGGTTCTAGTTCATATACTACCAAATATATTATTAGATTTAGTTCATTATATTTGTTTGTCCTGTGCGGATATGATTTTAGCAATTACTGGTTTTTCATTTATAGGAATTGGACTTGGAGAAAATGTTGTGGAGTGGGGTTCTATGATTTTAGAAGCGAGAGATTCAATATTTATTAAGCCAGAACTCATAATTTACCCTATTTTTGCAGTTTTTATTACTACAATGTCTTTTAATATTATTGCAAAAGAAGCGAATAGAAGGTGAAGATATGATTTTGGTTAATCAATTACAAGTTACAGATAAAAAAGGAAACAATCTTTTAAATAATATTTCTCTTAGAATTCCTATGGGAAAAATTATTGGTCTCACTGGACCCAGTGGTGCTGGGAAGACTACATTAGTAAACACAATACTTGGGATTTTATCAGAGGATTTAAAAGTAAGTTCTGGAACTATTACTATAGATGATTTCGATATATTGGAAAAAGATAATATCAATAGCAACAATAGAAACATCGCTTTTATTCCTCAACTTCCCATGATTTCTTTTGACAAAAGAAAAAAGATAAAAAGTCAAATGGTTGAAATATATATTGCTAATCTTAATATAAATAAATCAGAAGCATTAAGTATAGCAAAAGATAAGCTCAAAAGCGTCAATCTTGAATATGAAAGAGTTTTAGATTCATATCCCACTGAACTCTCTGGAGGCATGATTCAGCGTGTGATTTTAGCGATATCTATGGGACTAAATACTGATTATATAATTGCTGATGAACCAACATCAGCCTTAGATAATTATAACTCATCATTATTTTTTGAATTGATTAAAGCAAATTTCAAAGGGAAAGGGATTTTATTAATAACACACGATGCCGAAATTCTTAAAAAATATAGCGACTGCATCTATGTGATAGAAAATGGGTGTGTTATAGAAAAGGGGAGTAGTGAAGATATATTTGAAAGCCCTAAAGAAGAATGGACAAGAAAATTTGTTATCTGTAGTCAGAAAATATTAGATTCTGGAGGTGAATGGAAATGGACGAAATAGCTATGAGTAATGTTAGCCTTTCTTTTGAAACAGTAAAAGGGACATTTAAAGCTCTAGATCAAATTTCCTTTTCACTAAAAAGGGGAGATAACTTAAGTTTAATTGGTGAAAGTGGATCTGGTAAAAGCACCATTGCAAAAGCATTAATAGGATTAGAAAGAATAGATGAAGGATCTATACTCTATGATTCTGTAGATATCTCAAAATTAAAATTAAAAAAAATAAGGAAATATAGAAAAAATATCCAGTCTGTTTTCCAGGATACATCTGGTACTTTAAATCCTGGTATAAGCACTTTTAAAAATTTGGAAGAAGGGCTTATTAATTTAACAAACTTGTCGAAAAAGGAAAGAAAGGAAAAAGTGTTATTATTTTGCGAGGATTTACATTTAAAAAAGGAAATATTAGATGTGCCCGTTCACCAACTATCTGGAGGCGAGCAAAGAAGATTGTCGCTCATAAGAGCCCTTATGGTTAATCCTGATTTTTTAATACTAGATGAGGTTACGGCTGGGCTTGACTTACTGACGATTGAAAAAGTATTAAACTTACTTTTTTATTATCAATCTAAGCATAGTATTTCTTATATTTTTATCACTCATGATATAAATCAAGCAAAACAGATTTCAGATTATATCATAGAAATAAAGAAAGGAAAAATATTTAGAGAAGGAAAATTGCAAAGGAGATAGAAATGATCAAACTTAGAAAAAATATGATGGTTTTATTGGCACTTGTATTTAGTTTTTCAATTTTACTAGGAGGTTGCCAAAAGAATCAAGAAAAAGCACAAGAAAATTCAAATGTAGCAAGTGAGAACACAAAAGATGAAAGCAAGAAGGTTTTAACCTTATGTACTGCTAAAGAACTGACAAACCTTACGACTTTAACAATGAATAAGGAAAATAATATGGCTTGTGGTTTAATTTACGAAACCCTAGTAGCTTATGAAAACGGTGAAATTGTACCAAAACTTGCTGAAAGCTTTGAATATAAAGATGATGGCAAAACTTTAGTCTTTAAATTAAAGGACGGGGTAAAGTTTTCAGATGGTGAAGATTTTAATGCTGATGCAGTAAAAAAGATATTAGATTTTGATAAGTCTAACCCTAATTTTGCAGGCATAAGGGCTGTTGCAGAGATAAAATCAACAGAAGTTATTGATGATAATACGATTGCTGTTCACTATGAAAATCCGTCTAAATTTTATATAAATGGCTTTTGTTTCCAAAATGTATTGGGGATGCCATCTCCAAAGTCATTTACTGAGGGAAACTTTGAGAAATTTAACAAAAATATAGGAACAGGTCCTTATGTATATGAAGAATTTAAATCTGGAGAATATACAAAATTTGTTAGAAATGAAAATTATCACGGGGAAAAACCTTATTATGATGAAGTTATTGTCAAATATATTCCCGATGCTTCATCAAGACTTCAAGCCTTAAATAAGGGGGAAATAGATTTAATTTATGGAGCAGATTTAATAAATTATGATGACTTCAAAAAAGGTTCTGAAATTAAGGATGTTACTGGAGAAGTCAATAAAAATAGGACTTTGACTAAGAATCTAATTTTAAATCCAAGTAAAAAAGAATTAGAAGATTTAAAAGTTCGCCAAGCAATTAATTATGCAATTAACAAAAAAGACATTGTCGACAGTTTAACATACTCATATGAAGATGTAGCTGAAACTTTATTCCCTAAAGATGTGGCTTATTGTGATGCAAATTATCCAACTATTTATAGTTATGCTCCTGAAAAGGCAAATGGCTTGCTAGATGAAGCGGGTTGGAAACTCAATAAAGATACAGGAATTAGAGAAAAGGACGGAAGTCCATTAAAGCTTCAATATGTTTATTGGTCAGATTTAGTACTTGCTAAGGAAACTGCACTTGCAATAAAGACACAATTAAAAGAAGTAGGTATAGATGTTGACCTAGTTGAAAAAGATCAAATGTCATGGTGGACAGATGGTATAAAGGGAGAATTCCATTTGACAACCTGGAATACAGAGGGTTCTTATACTGAACCTCATAAGTTCTTACAAGAATCAATCACTGAAATGGATCCACATTTGATGCCGTTAAAAGCACTTTCTGATTCAAACATATATATTGATGCAATAAAGAAGGCTTCCACTTCTACAAACGAAGGGGAGATTAAAGATAATATACAAAAAGCTATAGTATATTCAAACGAAAACGCTATGGATTTGCCTCTTTCTTATTCAAAAGAAATGATTTTGTATAGAAATGACAAAATTGGTGGATATGACTTTACAAGTACACCACAATTTTTCAATATTTACAGTGTAAAAGCTAAATGAGAATAGGTTAATAAATTGAATTTAAGGCAGGTCTATCTATAAAGTAGTGAATGGATAGACCTATCTTATTATTACGAGGATTTATTAAGGAGGGGATTTGATGGATCTAATAAAACAATATGTAAAAAAGAGAAAAGGCTCATATTTTATGTCAATCTTACTGGCAATAATTGGAGTAGTGGCTGGTCTTTTTTCTTATATTTTTATGGCGAAAATTATTGTGAATTTGATTAATGGCATAAGGGATATGAGCTTATACACTCCACTTTGCATAAGTATTTTAATAACATTTGTTATTAAAGAAGTGGCAGCAGGAATATCAACAACTATATCTCATACTGCAACCTTTAATTCATTAGGAGAAATTAGAAATGATATTTCCAAAAAATTATTTAAGATGCCATTGGGAGATGTATTATCAAGAACATCTGGAGAATTAAAAAATATTATAGTTGAGCAAGTTGATTCTATGGAAACTTCACTTGCCCACTTAGTGCCAGAATTTACGGCAAATTTAGTAGGACCTGTTCTATTATTTATTTATATGTTTACCTTAGATTGGCGATTGACCTTGCTATCACTAATTCCATTTGTGGTGGGAATGGCTACTATGATGTCTGTTATGAATGCTCATTATAAGGAAATGTTTGGAAAGTCAGTTGCCATTGGTCAACATATGAATAATTCGATTGTTGAGTATATAAATGGGATAGAAGTAATAAAGACCTTTAATCAAAGCGAATCATCTTATAAAAAATATGCTGATGCAGTTTATGATAATGCAAGTTTTTATTATAACTGGATGGGTGAATCTATGAATAAGGTTGCCATAGGTAGATTACTTTCTCCTATGGGAATTATTACAATCATACCCTTTGGGATTTTATTTTATATAAAGGGAAGTATTGATTTAGGAAATTTAATTACCTTAATCGTCTTATCCTTTGCTACAGTTTCCAGTATTTTAAAAATCATGAACTATATGGACGATATGTCAAGAATATCAACTATAACTTCTGAAATAGGAAAGATTTTAGATTCAAGACAGTTAGAAAATATTGACAAGGGAGAAAAAATGGAATCCTATAATATAGAACTTCAAGACGTAGACTTTTCTTACGATGGAAAAAATAAGGTTATAGATAATCTTTCTATGGAAATAAAAGAATCTAATGTTTCAGCCCTCGTTGGTCCTTCTGGGTCAGGTAAGTCCACAATAGCAAAACTTATTGCTGGATTTTGGAATGTAGATAAGGGATCTATTAAAATTGGCGGAGTAGAAACAAAAGATGTGTCGCTCGAAAACTTGTCTTCACTTATTTCTTTTGTATCCCAAGACAATTTCCTCTTTGATATGACTATAAAGGAAAATATTAGGCTTGGAAATAAGAATGCCTCTGACGAAGAAATTATAGATGTATGTAAAAAATCTGCCTGCCATGATTTTATTATGAATCTATCTAATGGTTATGATACAAGAGTTGGAGAAGGTGGAGGTCATCTATCTGGAGGAGAAAGACAAAGAATATCTATTGCTCGTGCCATGCTAAAAAATGCACCAATCGTAATTTTAGATGAAGCAACTTCTTATATAGATCCCGAAAATGAAGCTCTCATACAAAATGCCTTGGCAAATCTAGTTAAGGGTAAAACTTTAATCATAATCGCTCATAGGCTAAAGACAATTGTTGATGCAGATAGAATATTTGTTATTAAAGATGGCAAATTAAATTCTTATGGTACTCATGAAGAACTATTAAAGTCATCAGAACTTTATAAGGAAATGTATGCTGCAAATTTAAGGGGTGATGAAAATGCTTAATGTGTTTAAAAAGATATGGAATTTTTCAAAAGAAGAACAGGTATATATTAAGAAATCTATTCTCGCTGGATTTTTGCACGCAGTATTTAATGCCCTTGAATTTGGTGCAATTTACTATATGCTAGTAAATATATTTTCTAAAACTTTAGACTATAAGGCTATCTTTGTTTGTCTTGGAATATTAGTTATATCCCTTGTTGGAAAGATAATGACACAAAAATCATCACAAATGGCACAAACACACGCTGGATATTTTATGGCAGCTCATAAGAGGATAGAAATAGGAGAAAAAATAAAAAGAGTTCCTATGGGTTTCTTTTCAAGCTTTTCACTAGGAAGATTAACTACTATTGCTACATCTTCACTTTCCCAAGCAGAAATGTGGGTGCCTATGCTTTTGGTTCTTGTACTTGGTGGAGTTTTAAATACTCTAGTCTTTGTCCTTGGAACTTTAATTTTTAACGTAAAGGTAGGACTGGTTGCTGTAGCAGGTGTAATAGTATTCTTTATAGTTACATCAATGATGGAGAAAAAATCATCAGCTAATGCAGACAAGATGACAGAAACACAAACAAGACTTACAAAAGAAGTATTAGCAACTTTACAAGGTATGCAGGTTATAAAATCCTATAATCTTGGTGGAGAAAATAACAGGGCTTTAAGAAAGTCTATAAAAGATACATCAAATATACTTTTAGATTTAGAAATATCTGTAGCACCATACACAGTAATTCAAAGAATTGTAATGGGAATAACAACAGTGGCTATGGTCTATTTATCATTAAAATTAAATTTATCTGGTGAACTTCCACTTGCTGAAACAATTCTTATGATTATGGCATCCTTTATTATCTTTGAAGGCTTAATCGGAGCAGGATCAAACATGGCAATCCTAAGAGCATGCGAAAATGCCATAGATTCTGTAGGTTTTATCGACTCTATGCCTGATATGAGAAAAGGAAGTATTACAGAGCCTATAAAAAATCATGATATAGTCTTTAAAAATGTCAGCTTTTCTTATGATGATAGACCAATTTTAAAAAATGTATCAGCAGAGATAAAAGAAAATACTATGACTGCCATAGTTGGTCCATCTGGATCTGGTAAAACAACATTTTGTAATCTAATAGCGAGATTTTGGGATGTAAATTCTGGTGAAATTTTAATCGGAGGAAAGAATATTAAGGACTATAAGATAGAAAACTTAATGAATTCTATTTCCATGGTATTTCAAGATGTATATCTATTTGAGGATACAATTGAAAATAATATAAAATTTGGAAAACAAAATGCAAGTCATGAAGAAGTAGTTCAAGCTGCAAAGAAGGCAAGGTGCCATGAATTTATAGAAGCTTTACCAGAAGGATATGACACTATTATCGGAGAAGGTGGAGCAAGTCTATCGGGTGGAGAAAAACAAAGGATCTCCATAGCTAGAGCCATGCTAAAAGATGCGGACATCATAATCTTTGATGAAGCCACAGCAAGTATAGATCCAGAAAATGAAGATAAGCTTAAAGAAGCAATAGAATCATTAACAAAAAACAAAACAGTAATTATGATTGCCCACAGACTAAAGACAATTAGAAATGCTGACCAGATTTTAGTCTTAAAAGATGGAGAAATAGTAGAACGTGGAAATCACGAAGAACTGATTAAAAATAATGGACTTTATTCTGACCTTATAAATGCAAAAGCTAAGGCGGAATCATGGAAATTAAATAATTGATAGAAAGAAATATTAAAGTCTTTGAACAGGAAAATTTAGATTAGAGGATTTATGTCTAGTAGCATAAGTCCTCATTTTTTTATGCTTAAATTAATCATTGAAACTCAAAAATATTATAGAAAAATAAAAATTCTGGTTACCAAAGAGGGCAAATTTCACTTTATAAGGTGAGGGGTATTTTGTCATCTTTCTATAAAATCAAAATACTTTAAAGTGTGAATATTTTTGAAATTGATTATGTGAGATTAGTATATTTCAAATTCATTCCACTTACCAAGTTAAAAAAAACAACTTACATAGGAGGTAAAAATGCAAGCAATAAAGATTTATAGCATGAGAGTTGCTATGTTATGTAGGCTTTATGATCTTAAATTAATTAATGAGAAGGAATATACAAAAATTAAGAACAGGTTAGAAAATGATTATAAGAAGAGAGATAGAAAGTAGTTAATCTTGTGATATAATAACACTGTAGAAAGATACAAAATGGGAAGGAGGTAAAATGAATACTAAAGTAAAATTAATAAAAGCTTCAAATTTAGGAGCAAGAAATAGAAATGCACTACATTTAGATTTAAAACGTGTTGCAGCGTATTGTAGAGTAAGTACAGATAGTAAAGACCAACTTGAATCATATAAATCGCAAGTTGATTATTACACAAATCTAATAAAAAATAATAAGAACTGGACTTTGGCTGGTATATATGCAGATGAAGCAACAACAGGAACAACTGCAACTAAAAGAGCAGATTTCATGAGGCTAATAAGTGATTGCCAAAATGGAGATATAGACATGATAATTACTAAATCTATATCAAGATTTGCTAGAAATACATTAGATACCTTAAAGTATGTAAGGCTTCTAAAGGAAAATAATGTTGGTGTAGTATTTGAAGAAGAAAATATAGATACTTTGACAATGGATGGAGAGTTACTATTAACAATATTAAGTTCAGTAGCTCAACAAGAAGTAGAAAATACCTCAGCCCATGTGAAAAAAGGACTGAAAATGAAAATGGAAAAAGGGGAACTTATTGGTTTTCAAGGTTGCCTTGGATACGACTATGACCCTATAACAAAAAGTATCTCTATAAATGAAGAAGAAGCCAAAATTGTTAGATATATCTTTAAAAGATATTTAGAAGGCAATGGTGGTTCGGTCATTGGTAGGGAACTAGAAGAACAAGGATATCTCACCCCTAGAGGTAAAACAAAATGGTCTGATACTACAGTGTTAGGGGTAATTAAGAATGAAAAGTATATTGGCGATATACTAATGGGAAAAACTTTTACAGTTGATCCAATAACAAAAAGAAGACTAGCAAATTTTGGAGAATCTGATAAATACCATATTGAAAATCATCACGAGGCAATTATATCAAAAGAAGATTTTGAGAAGGCTCAGGAGATTAGACTCAGGAGAGCACAAAATAGAAACACCATTGCTAATAAGGATAGAAAAAGAGAGAAACTATCAAGGCAATATGCTTTTTCAAGTATGCTTGAATGTGGATTTTGTGGTGAAATACTTTCAAGAAGAACATGGCACACTAGTTCAATTTATAAAAAAATTAACTGGCAATGTGTAAAGTCAACTAAAAAAGGTAAAAAATATTGCCCTCATTCAAAAGGAATACAAGAAGCAGCAATAGAAAAAGCATTTGTTGAAAGCTATAGGCAATTATGCCATGCAGATTCAACAATAATAGATGACTTTTTAAAGATTGTTGAAGAAGAAATAAATGATGAGACTTTGGTCAAAGATTTGAAAAAGTTAGAAAATCAATTAAATAGAATCATTAGTCAAGAAAGAAAGTTAGTTGATCTTCATTTAGAAGATAGTATAGACGAAGAAGTTTATGCCAAAAAGTATAAAAAACTTACAAAACAAAAAGAAGAATTACTTGATGAAAAGAAAACACTGGAACTAACGATAAAAGATGAAGACTCTATTAAAGAAAGATTAAAGCAATTTAAAAAGGTCTTAGAAAATAGAGAAATTATAGAGGAATTTAACAGAACAGTATTTGAAAGCATAGTTGATAAAGTTGTGGTGGGTAGAATTGACAAAGACGGAACAGTTCATCCATATGACTTAACATTCTATTTCAAAACAGGAGTTAAAGATAGTCAAGATTCTAATAACTTTAAAGACAAAAGAAAAAATGCCAAAGACAATGACATTAATAAATTGTGTTCCTACAAGAATGACGAGGATAAAAAATTATGTTCCCAATCAAAAGACAACGCATGTGGAGACGGTAGCTCTGTTGTCCAAACTAAACACAGAACATCATTTAGATATAGAAATAGGGGAAGATGAATTATCTGAAATTGACTTTTCAAAAGACGCAACTTATGGAGAAATTAAAAAGTATGTGTTAGATAAATACGGACTAAAAGTTTCAAGCCTATATATCGCACAAGTAAAAAGGAAACATGGTCTAATAGAGAGAGAAAATTATAATTTTAGTAAGAAAGAAAATCAAAGAGTGCCAAATTGCCCAGAAGAAAAAGAAAAAGCAATCGAAGATGCTTTAGAGCATTTTGGAATGATTTAAATAATATCTAAGATTGAAAATTTTAAAATTAAGACTTAAAAACTTTAAGATTAAAAAGATATGTACTTCTTATATAACCTAAGAAGATTAATTGAAAATCAGGGGAACGATGATGGTAAAATAAAAAATTTTAACAACTAAAGAAGAATTAGGCATTATTGCCAAAGAGGTTTTTATGAAGTTAAAAATACTGAAAAAGACTTGTTAGAATTGAAAATTTTAGATCATTGTGCAGGGTTTCGTGTCATAATAGTGATAGAGGCAAATAGTTATGTAAATATAAAGAGTTCAAGACTTCTACCAAAGTTTAAAACTCAAAAAATAAATAGTTGGTGTGCTGCTTAGAGTAAACATTTTGATAATGTGGATGCGAAACAAAAAGAGATAATCAGACTTCGTAAAAAATTGAAACAGGTTGAAATGGAGAATGATATTTTAAAGCAAGCTGCACTACTGTTAGGCAAAAAATAGACCTCATTATCTCGAACCGAGATAAATATAACATTAGTGCAATGTGTAGACTACTTGGGGTCACAAGAAGTTTAGTCTATTATCATTTGAACAAAGAAAAAGATGTGAAATTAGATGAAGATGAAAAACTAATAGAAGAAATAAAAGAAATATTCAGAAGAAGTAGAAACAACTATGGAACACGCAAAATAAAAAAAGAACTAGGGAAAATTGGATATAAAATATCGAGAAGAAAAATAGGCCGAATAATGAAGAAAAATGGCCTAGTCTCAAACTATACAGTAGCACAATATAAAGTAATAAGATCCAAATGCAACGAAGAAGACATCCCTAACCTTTTAAATAGATAATTTGACAATAGAGACTATTTAGAAGCAATAGTAAGCAACCTAACATATGTAAGAGTAGGAAAAACATGGAATTATATATGTTTAATAATAGACTTAAACAGCCGTGAAATAATAGGATACTCATCAGGTAAAAACAAAGATGCAAATCTAGTAGCAGAAGCATTTTACTCAATAAGGCATCCACTAAATCGTATAAAAATATTTCACACAGATAGAGGAAGAGAATTTAAAAATATAAAAATAGAAGAAATATTAAAGGTATTTGGGATAAAAAGATCGCTAAGTAAAAAAGGAAGCCCATATGATAACGCAGTAAGCGAAGCAGTCAATAAAGTAATGATGACAGAATTCATATATCAGGAGAACTTTACTAATTTCCAAGAACTTAATCTAAAATTAGCAGAATACGTATATTGGTATAATAACCTAAGAATTCATGGATCTTTAGGATATAAAACACCAGTAGAATATAGAAAAGCAGAATAAAAAGCTCTGGAAGTTTCATAAATTAAATAAAATATATGAACAGACTGTCAAGGGCAAATTTCAACTAAATTTGGGCGAAGCCTTTACCCTTGATTGT